>PLAE01000060.1 GCA_003134035.1 Candidatus Velthaea versatilis | reverse complement strand
CGAGCAACAGCAACTCGCGCTCGCCCGCGCGCTGCTCGGCAAACCGCGGCTGCTCTTGCTCGACGAACCGGCCGAAGGGATCCAGCCGTCGGTCGTCCAGGAGATCGAAGCGGTGCTCGGCACGATCCGGCGCGAGCTGGGTGTTGCGGTACTGCTGGTCGAGCAACACCTCGACTTCGCGTGGTCGATCGTCGGGCGCTACTACGTCATGCAGCGCGGCACGATCGTACGCACGGGCCACACCGCCGGCGAATCCCCGGAAACGATCGAGCCCCTGCTCAGCGTGTAGTTGTTCGCGCCTGGCTTTGATCGCATCGGATCATGTGGCCGATAGCGACATGATCGAGCACTCAATTCGAATTGAGGTTTGATCCGTCGAGCCGAGCTCCATTGAACCGCGATCCTTGAAGCGTTGCCCCGGAAAAATTGCAGCCAATCAGCGATGCATCGACGAAGGTCGCGCCGGACGCGTTTGCATTAGAAAAATTTGTTCCATTAATCTGCGAACCCGAAAAATTCACATCGCGCAAATTTGCTTCTGAAAAATTTGCTCCGGTAAGTCTGATTCCGTGAAGGTCACTTCCTTGAAGATTTGCATCCTGCAAATTGCAGCCGACGCATCCGTCGAGCATCGCGCGGACATCGAGTCCGCGCAAGTCCATGTCGGCAAACGACGAGCCGATGACGCGCAGACCGGTTATCTTCGCGCCGTGCAGCGAAACGTCTTCGATGTTCACGCCGGTGAAGCGGGCATTGACGAGGGAAGCTCCGTCGAGTCTTGCTCCGCTGAGATTTACGCCACTAAACGTTACGCCGTCGAGGCGGCTACCACGCAAGTCCGAATCGGCGAAATTCGTTCCCACAAGCGTGGCCCCGCGTAGATCGATCCCGCGCAGATTGCGGTCGGACATGTCGCAGCCCACGCAATGGCGCACGATTTGCGCGATGGTCGCAGGGTCGTTCGTGTCCGCGGCATCGCGATTGAGTCGGGTTTGCGCGACGGTGCGCGGAAACGCACTCGCCACGGCGCCGGGCACGCTTGCGAGCGATGCGTTGACGAGGTCGCCGATGCTGCGTTTGATCCGGTCGACGTCGACCCCCACGCCGTCCGATCCCTCGACGTTGACGGAGACGCGGACGTGGGCGCTCGGCCGCGGTAGCGGCAGATTGGGCGGAACCGTTGCGGGATGCTCCGCTGCTGGTTCCCTGGCGAGCGAGGGGGGATTCGCCGGCGTGGCCGGTGAGGTTGACGCCGCGTGGTAGGCCTCATCGGAGGCGGATGGCCGCGGCGTCGCCCGTGCTGGTCCATGAGGCGCCGGAGTCGTGAGGGCGACGATGACCGGTGCCGGAAGCTGGAGCGCCGGGGCGCTGGAGGCGGCGGCGACGATACTGAGCACGGCGGCGCCGACGATCGCAAGCGCCGCGAGCGGGCCGAGCGCCGGGATCGCGGTGCGTCCCGAGAGCAGGGTTTCGATGCGAATCGAGATCTGTTTGCGCGTCAAGAGCGCGCCGGGCGCGACGACGGCGTTCTCGGGCATGCGCATCTCGCGTGCGAGCCGCCAAAGCGACGTCGCGTATGCCTTGGCCTGGCCCGTGCGCGCCACGACCGCTTCGTCGGCCGCGATCTCGCGTTCGAGCGCGATGCGGCGGCCGACGATCCACACCAGCGGATTGAACCAGAACAGCCGCTCGATCGAACGCTGGAGCAAATTCGTCCAATCATCGTAGCGCTGCAGATGCGCGTTCTCATGCATGACGAGCGTCTCGATGCCGCCGAGGCCGTTCGCAGCCGCGAGTTCGGTCGGGATCAGGATCACCGGGCGCCGGAAGCCGATTGCGATCGGCGTCTCGGTCTCGTAGGAGAGCCGCAGAGACACTTCGCGTTCGCTTCGCGCGCCGGCGGTGAGCCAGGGCAGCTCGTCGGCCAGCGTGCCATCGAGCGGGCTCGAGCGTCGTTTCAGACCGCGAACGCGCAGCAGGCTTGCGATCAGTCCGCCGAAGCCGATCACGACGCCGAGCACCCAGCCGGCAACGACGCCGAGCGCGATCGTGCGCGTGAGGCGGATATCCGGCAAGCGCAGCGCCGGTCGAGCGGAGGACTCGTGCCGCATGCGGCGCGAGCCGTCCGCCCTGGTCTGCGGCCTGGAGGTACTCCCGCCGGAGACAACTGGTACAACGTTCGCGACGATCGCGGCGGATGTGATGGGGATCGCAACTTCGCTTGCACCGACCGATGCGCGCGAGATCGAAACACCGAACGCGACAAGCGGAACGGTGGCGGTTGCGACGAGCGCGGTCGTCCAGAGCGCGTGCCGCGCGGCGGCGCTCAGGGCGAGCGAGCGCACGAGGCCGAAGACGATCGCGCCGAGCACCGCTCCGAGCACGAGGCTCGCGATGACGGCGTGAACGGCGGCGGTCACCACTCCCTCGAGCATCGCTTATTTCCCCTTGCGCTCGATCAGCTCGCGCAGACGCGCGAGCTCGTCGTCGTCGATGTGTTCGGACTCCAGCAGGTTGAGCACCAGGTCGCGTGGCGAGTTATTGAAGAAGCGTGAGACCACGTGCGCCACGACCGAACGCTGCGCGGCCTCGCGTTCGACAGCCGGTTTGTAGATGAACGCGCGCCCGCTCGCCCGGTGCTTCACGTAGCCTTTTTGCTCGAGGATCCGCATCGTCGTGAGGACGGTGTTGTACGCGAGCGGCGGATCGCCGAGTGACTCCGTCACCTCGGCCACCGTCGCCGATCCGCGGGTCCAAAGAATGTCCATCAGGCGGTACTCCGCCTCGGTGAGCGTCGACGATTTTTTGCGAGCCATGCACGGACGCTACCATGCGCCCGGGCCGGCTGTCAACTATTTCATTAAGTGTCCTGAACCGGAGAAAGGCCCCGGTCGCCCGGGGCCTTGCGGCGCGGCGCGCTGCGGTCTTAGACCTTGACGATCTGATAGCCGTCGCGCGGCTTGATCGTCTCCGAGGCGAAGATCTTGCTCGCCGCCAGGGAGTCGACCGTGTTGCACGATTCGGCCGCGTAATCGCCGCCGACGCGCGAGCCGATCGTGAAGTACTCGCCCGGTGAACGCCGTTTCGATTTTTCGACGATCACGCCCGCGTAGGTGTTCTGCACCGCTTGATGATCGCACGAGCGGAAGTAGGCTTCTTGCGCCTTGCCCGCGTCGTAGTGGTAGTTCTCGAATGCCGACACGACCTTTGCCGTGTCCGTCGTTCCGGCGGCGTTGAGGCGGTTGATGATGTTCGCGGCCGCTTGGTAGCCGAGATACTGGCGCCAGTCGACATTCGGTGAGCCCTGCTTCAGGCGCTTGTAGAGCGTCATCGCATCGCCGCCCGCTTCCGGGCCCCACACGTAGCCCCACGCCGAACCGATCAGATCGTCGACCGGCATGCCGACCGCGACGTCGTTCCCGCACAGGATGCCGCCGAACTTCATCGTCTTGTTGAGTCCCAGCTGCACGGCCGCTTTGGTCGCGTTCTGCGTATCCGGGCCGTAGTTGCACAGCACGAGCACGTCGGCGCCCGAGTTGCGCGCTTTGGTCAGATACGAAGAGTAGTCGGTCTGGCCGAGCG
>PLAE01000008.1 GCA_003134035.1 Candidatus Velthaea versatilis | reverse complement strand
GCGTGATCGCGGTCGGCGCGACGGGTCTGGCCGACGGCAGTGCCAATAAAACCGGCAAAGCCGGCGGTTCGCCCAGCGCTCCGTTCGAGTACGTGGCGTCCTACACGGATTACGGCAGCCCAGGCGCGGCGCCCGGCAGTGCGGCCGCTTGGGGGATCGTGGCGCCCGGCGGCGACCCGCTCAGCGACACGGACACCGACGATCTCCATTGGATCAACAACATCTGGACGACCACGCCCTACAAATCGTCGGCGAGCGACACGAACTTCGCCGGCGACTGCGCGGGCGATTATCCCTCGGGGTCCGGCGCGCCCGACTGCAGCACGCTCATCGCCGGCACGTCGATGGCGGCGCCGCACGTCGCGGGAGCGGCGGCGCTCATCATCTCGGTCAAACCGAGTTACCAGTCGCCGGCGCTCATGAAGTCGCTCCTCTGCGGGACCGCGGCGGACATCGGCGATCCGAGCGAAGGCTGCGGCCGGCTCGACGTCTACCGCGCGATGGCGACGGCGCTGGGCGACCGCACGATTCCGGCCTCGCAGCCCATTCCGTAAGGCGCCGGCATCCGGCACGCGTCAGCTCAGCAATGTCACAGCGCCTACTGCGCGCAGCTTAAGTTCGGCGCGCTATGGTCGCGGCATGTCAGAACGCTCGCGCTTCCTCACTCCGGTGCTGATCGCCACATTGAGCAGTGCGCCGGTGCTCGCCGCCGCGCAAACGCAGCCCGGCATTCAAAGCTTCGTTGTCACCAACGTCACCCAAACGCCGGCCGGCAGCGCGGTGCTGCACGAACTGCTTTCGCTCGTGCGCACGCCGACCGAATCCCGCATCGCCGTCGCCGGCACCGACGGCACGGTCGTCTCAACGCCGGTGACGTTTACCTCCGAAGGTCAGATCGACTCGAACTCACAGGACGCCGGCGTGACCTGTTTCAACATGGCGATGGACGCGCTCGCGCATGTCCGCACGCCGGCCGCTCCGGCAGCGGTGTTCTTGCGCTTCGGAACCTCCGTGGTCCGCGTTCCGATGACGGTGCTGACGGTCCAAACGGACGGCAGCGCCCGGACGACGGCCCTGCGCGGCGTATCGGCCGGAACGTTTACCGACGGCAGCGCTGCGGCCGCCGCCGGCATCCGCATCGATGCGACGGTCCAGCAGCAGGGCGGCGAGCTGCGCGCCGCAATGTTCGAGGAAGTCCACTACATCGGCAGCGCCGACAACATCGTCGCGCATTCAACGTGTCTGCTGCGCAGCGCCCCGCGACGCGCGACCGCGCGAACATGACGGGTTATTTACGCGCCTTAACGCCGCCGTCACGCGCGAACGTCGGCGGGCGCCGCGGCTGGCAGCTCGACCGTTCGGCCGCCTTCGATTGCCGAGACGGCATCCGGCCGGCCGGGGATACGGTCGAGCGTTCGCGCCGCGGCAACGACCGTGAGCCCCGTTGTGCGCGCGCGCGCGAGGAGCGTCGTGAGCGCATCGATCCCCGCGCGGTCCAGGCCGGCCGCGATGTCGTCGAGCAGCAGCACCTGCGGATCGGTCGCCAGCGCGCGCGCGACCTCCAGCCGTTTGCGGTCCACGTCGCCGAGCGCCGCAAAGGGCAACATGGCGCGCTCGGTGAGACCGGTGAGCGCGAGCACGTCGCGAGCGCGCGCCCGCGCCTTGCCGATCCGCGGATGGCGCAACAGCGCTCCCACCACGACCGTGTCGAGCACGGACATGGTGCCGAACGGCTGCGGCTCGGACTGCGTGCCGACGATGCCCAGGCGCGCGATGCGCTCGCGGGCGAACGAGCGGATCTCGTAGCCGAAATAGCGCACGCGTCCGCGCGCGGCTCTGCGCGCGCCCGCGATGCAGGCCAGCGTCAACGATTTGCCGGCACCCGCGGAGCCGACCAGCGCCGCGAACGCACCGCGCTTCACATCGAGATCGACGCACCGCAGCCGCTCGCGGCCGCCCACGCGCACGCTGACCGCTTGCAGCGAAAGCACGTAGTCGCCCATATCGAACCGCAGCTTATCGATATTGAGCGCTTTGATCACGCGGCGCTCCGGGCAGCGACGACGCGCCGGCGGGGGCTGGGCGCGAACAGACCCTCCGGACGCAGCAGCGCGATCGAGACGACGACGGCGCCTTGCACGATCAGCACCGCGACGCCGGCAGCGCCGGCCGGATGCAGCGGAAGCGCGTGCGCGACCAGCGCGTAGACGGCGCCGACGAGCGGCGTCCCCCACGGCCGCGCTGGACCGGCGACGATTCCGATCAGCGCGATATCGAAGCCGATCGAAAGCGCGAACATCGCGTGCGGCGTGACCGCGAGCGCATATTCGGCGAAGAACGACCCCACGACCGACGTGACGAACGCCGACGCCGCCAGCACCGCCAAACGCGGCGGCAGTGCCGCGACGCCGACGGCCCGGGCGGCCGGTGCATTCGCCCGCAACGCGCGCAGATAGTAGCCGATGCGCACGGAGCGCAAACCAACCGTCACACCCAGCGCGGCGGCCAGCACGCACAGCGCGAGCAGTACGTAGGGCCATTTCTGGTCGAACTGCAGGTTGAAAAAACTGATCCGCGGCGGAAAGACGAACGCATCGTGCGTCCCGACCCACGCGTGCGCGGCGACGAACGGCTCGGCCACCGCTCCGGCGACGAGCGTCACGAGCGTGAACACGTAGCCGCGGCCGCGCAGGCACAGGAGGCCGCAGATCAGCGCCGCGATGACGGACGCAAGCGCCCCGCCAAGGGCTCCGTACCACGGTGAGCCGCCGCGCAGGTTCGAGACGGCGACCGCGTAGCCGCCGATGCCGAAGAATATCGCATGGCCGAACGACACGATGCCGGACCACGAACCGAGCCAACTCCAGGCCGCGGCTAGCGACGCGAAGACGAGAGCCATGATGAGCAGATCAAATGCGCCGTTCAACTCGGGACCGCCAACCCTCCGGATGCGCGAAGCACCTTGCGGCTCGGCCAAAGGCCGAACGCCACGGATTCGACGCAGACGAATCCTGATGCTCCCCGGGCCCGCCGGTTTCCCGTCGCCCCGCGAGTACGCGGCCCCGCGCTGCGCCGTCCACTATGCCGGGGAGCCGTCGATGCGGACGCGAACGCTGGCGCCGCCGCTCGGGGTCGAGCCGACGTGGACGTCGCTCGTGAGGCGGCGCAGCAGCGCCAGGCCCCGGCCGCTCTCGGCGAAGAGGTCGGCGCTGATGGGGGCCGGGACGAAGCCGCTGCCGGCATCGTCGAGTTCGATCGTCGCCGCGCCGTCGGGCGCGATGCGGCACCGCGCGACAACCGGTCCGGGCGCGTGTCGAACGGCGTTGGCGATCAGCTCGCCAAAGGCCAATTCGGCCGCAAACGATTCGTCGGGACGAGTGCGGGCGACGAGCGCGCCGATCTCGGCGCGCGCCAACGCGGCCGCGCGCGCGTCGGTCGACAGGAAGCGCCATTCGCGTTCGTCGCCGGCGATTTCGTCCGGAAAGCGGTCAAGGGTCGCGGTGAGGATCGCGATGT
>PLAE01000270.1 GCA_003134035.1 Candidatus Velthaea versatilis | reverse complement strand
ATCATCGGCCAGCGCGGCCGGAACGCTTTCCCCGACGTGCGCGCTTCGCTTTGAGCCGCGCGAATTTGGCGCACGCATTCGTCGAGCGTCGCGGCCATCGCCTGGTGCATTGAGGCGGGATCGGAGCCTTCGACGAAGAGCGGCGTCCAGCCGTAGCCGACGAGCAGACTTTGCAATTCGTCGTGCGGAATCCGCGCCAGCAGCGTGGGGTTGTTGATCTTGTAGCCGTTGAGGTTGAGGATCGGCAGCACCGCACCGTCGCGCACGGGATTGAGAAACTTCGAGATGTGCCAGGACGTTGCGAGCGGTCCGGTTTCGGCCTCGCCGTCGCCGACGACCGCCGCAACGATGAGGTCCGGATGATCGAACGCCGCGCCGCAGGCGTGCGAGAGCACATAGCCGAGTTCGCCGCCTTCATGAATCGAACCCGGCGTCTCAGGCGTGCAGTGACTGCCGATGCCGCCAGGAAACGAGAATTGCCGAAAAAAGCGCAGCAGCCCCGCTTCGTCGAGGCTCTTCTCGGGATACACCTCTGAATACGTGCCCTCGAGATAGACCGGACCGAGCACGCCCGGCGCGCCGTGCCCGGGACCGGCCATGAAGATCGCATTGACGCCTTGCTGCTTTATGATGCGAATGAGATGCGCGTAAACGAACGCCAGCGCGGGGCTCGTTCCCCAGTGCCCGAGCAGCCGCGGCTTGATATCGCCGGCCTCGAGCGGGCGCCTCAAGAGCGCATTGTCTTTGAGGAAGATCATGCCCAGCGCGAGATAACAGCTTGCGCGCCAAAAGCGGTCGAGCGCCGCGAGCTGCGTCGGCGTCAGCGGGCCGCCGGCGACCGTTGCCGTCGCGATGACCGCGTCATGCGATCCGAGGCTTGCGGCGCCGCGCGCATCTACCAGAGTCATGAAGCTCTCCTTTGGTCGACTGCTCGCGTGTACAAGCCCGCGAGTTCGGCAAGGGCATTCGGCGCATCGTACGCCACGCGGGGGTCATCTCGGAAACGTCGTTGCAACTCCTTTGCCGGATGCGGCGACACCCCGCGCGATCACCGCTCGCTGGTTTCGGTGTGGAAGCAGCGCGAACGTCGACGGCGAATGCGGTGCGGCACATGAAGAGCACGCGACAATGACCGGCGACGCGGACGTCGACGCCGCGCTTGGACGCCACATGCGGACGGCGCCGGCCGACCGCGGCGCGAAATGGCGTCACCGGTTCTACGATCTGCTCGCCGATGCGCGGTTCACCCAGCGCGATCCGCGCATCCGCACCGGCGACGACGGCTTCCCGTATTACCAGCTCGACGTGCCGCGCGCCGGTGCGGCCGGGACGATCGCGATTGCGGCGCTCATTGAACTGGCGACGTCGAGCGGTTTCGGGATCGCCGTGAATGCCGCCGGGGCCAAACCGTGGGTGTTCACCTGCGGCGACTTGGTAACGCGGCGCGCGTTCGGAACGTATGAGTTTCCGCGCATCGGCGTGCCGAGCGGTCCGGGACCGGTCATGCGTCAGATTCGCAAGCCGACGGCCGACGTTTCGATCGGTGCGCCGCCGGCGCGGCTCCTGCCGGGCTTCGTGCAGCCGCTGCTGCGGCGCTACTTCACGCAGCGCCTCGGGATTGCGCAGCCCGGCGTGCTCGCAGTGCTTTCGGCGGAGCAGAATCCGCCCGAACAACTCGTGTTCCGGCTATCGCGCGCTGATTTCCGCGACGCGCGCACCTTCGAGGCCGCGCTGGCCGGCGTGACCTGGTTTTTGCCGCGTCACATCGTCGTTTCGGTGCTGCCGCCGGACGCGGTTGCGGGGCTCGAGCGCGCGTTCGTTCCGCTGCTGGGCTAAGCGCCGATTTCGGCGATCTCGCTCGGCGTGAGCCGAAACGCTGCGGCGTTGATCCAGCCGTCGACCTGGGCCGGCCCGCGCGCGCCGACGATCGCGCCGGTCACCACCGGGTCGCGCAGCGTCCAAGCGATCGCGGTTTCGCCCGGCGAACGGCCATGACGCGCGCCGACTTCGCGCAGTTTTTCGACCAGCGCGAGGTTGCGCGACAGAGCGGGCTCGCGGAAGGCGTCGTTCCGGCTGCGCCAATCATTGGCCGGCAGTTGCGCGGCGCGCTCCTTGGTCATCGCGCCGGTCAGCAAGCCTGACGCCATCGGCGAATACGCGATAACGCCGATACCGTGCTCATGGCAGTACGGCAGAATCTGAGACTCGATATCGCGCCGGATCAGGCTGTAGGGCGGCTGCAGTGAGGTGATCGGCGCGATCTTGCGCGCCCGCTCGAGCTGTTCGACGTTGAAATTCGAAACGCCGATAAAGCGGACTTTGCCCTCGCGCTGCAGATCCGCCAACGTCGACCAGCCGGCGTCGATGTCCGCGATGTTGTCCGTCGGCCAATGGATTTGATAGAGGTCGATCGCCTCGAGGCCCAGCCGTTTGAGGCTGCCTTCGCATTCGTCGCGCAGCGATGCTGGTTTGAGCGAAATGTATTTTTCGCCCGACGCGTCGGCGAGCTGCGCGCATTTGGTAAACACATAGGGCCGCTCGCTTTTCGGGATGTCGGCGAGCGCGCGCGCGACGACCGATTCCGAGTAGCCCGCGCCGTAGGCGTGCGCGGTGTCGATCCAGTTGACGCCGCGGTCGACCGCGCGGCGGATCGCCGCGACGGACGCGTCGTCGTCCTGATCGCCCCAGCCGAACTTCCAATTGCCGCCGCCGATCGCCCAGGCGCCGAAACCGACGGCCGTTATTTGTAGATCGCTTGCGCCGAGCCTGCGCGTCGCGAGCATCGTTTTCATCATGCCGATAACTTTACCCGCGCGTTGCGCTCACCCTACGGCGGGCGATGCGCCGCGCGCGTCCGCGCGCGGCTCACCGTTCTTGACCGTGAGCATCACCAGCCCGGCGGCGAACATCGAGCCCGCCAGCAGAAAGGCCGTCGAGGTAAAATTGCCGCTCGTCTGCTGCAGATAGCCGCCGATGGTCGGCCCGAAGAAGCCGCCCAGATTGCCCAACGCGTTGATGAGTCCCATCGCGCCGCCGGCGACCGCGGTCGGCAGCGCCCGCGAGGCGGCGGCCCAGAACGGCCCGTCGTAGGCCAGCGCACCGCCCATCGCCAGCGACACGGCAGCCACGGCCAGCCAAACGTGCGAGGTTCCGGCGGCGACCGAAAGCACCAGGCACAGCGCGGCGATCGTCAGCGCGCCAAAGACGTGCCAGCGGTAGCGGCGTGTCCGGTCGGCCCAGATTCCGTTCGCCGACAGCGCGACGACGGCCACGAGGTAAGGCAGGGCCGCGATCAGGCCGACGATGCCGAAGCCCTGCTGGGTGATATCCTTGAGCAGGGTCGGAAGCCAGAGGTTGAGTCCGTAAAAACCGATTTGGATCAGAAAGTACACGCTGATGAGCTGCCAGACGACGCCGCTGCGCAGCGCCTCGGGCAGCGACTTCGGCGGCGGTTCGTTTTCACGATCGAGCGCCAGCGCGTTCTCGATATAACGCCGCTCGTCGGCGCCTAGCCACTTGGCTTGGCCCGGCCGGTCGGCAACGAACGTCCACCACAGCGGCGCCGCGATGAGGAATGGCAGGATGCCCTCGGCGATGAAGAGCCCGCGCCAACTCGTCGCGCCGACGATGGCGCCCGACAGCGGCTGGGTGATGATGCTCGAGAGCGCCAGATTCACCATCCAAAAACCGTACGCGCGCGCCCGTTCGCCCGAGGGGAACCAGTGCGAAAGCAGCACGAGCGTGGCCGGCCACACGCCGCCTTCGGCGACGCCGAGAAAGAACCGGACGATCACGAGCTGGGTGAAGTTCTGCACGAACCCTTCGAGGATCGCCATGGCGCCCCACACCAGGATCATGATGCCGATGAACTTCTTGGCGCTCCAGCGTTCGGCGAGTATGCCGCCGGGGATCTGCAAGAAGATGTAGCCGATGAAAAAGATCCCGCCGACGAGCCCCTGCGCGCTTTTGTCGATCCCTAAATCCTTGCCCATACCGGCGAAGGCGTAGCTGATGTTCGTGCGGTCCATGAACGAGATGATGTAGACGATCATCGCGATTGGGATCAGCCGCAGCCAGCGGCGGTTGGGGATCGCGGCCCCGGCGGGAGCGGGGGCCGTCGCAAGAGTAGCCATCGAGCAAAATAGTTCCGCGCCGCGCGCAATTTTCCGGCAGACGGCACCTCCCGAAAAGCGGTGAACCCGGCGTGCGGCGTCAAACGACATCGATCGTGAGCACCTTCGCGACCATCGACCCCGCGACCGAACGTGAAATCGAGTCGTTTCAGACGTTCGAGCCGGCGCGCATCGACGCCGTTCTGGACCGCGCGCGGTCCGCATTTGCCGCCGCGGCCGCGGATTCGTTCGCCGCCCGCCGCCTGCGCATGGAGAATGCGGCGCGCTATCTGCGCGATCACCAAACCGAACTTGCGGCGACCGTCACGCGCGAGATGGGCAAGCCGCTGGCCGAAGCCCGGGCCGAGATCGCCAAATGCGCGGCCTGCTGCGACTATTACGCGGCGAACGCCGAGCGGCTCTTGGCCGACGAACCGGCGCCCTCGAACGCGACGGAGAGCTTCGTCGCGTACCGTCCGCTGGGCGTCGTCCTGGCGGTGATGCCATGGAACTTCCCGTTCTGGCAAGTCTTCCGGTTTGCCGCCCCGGCGCTCATGGCGGGAAACGTCGCGGTGCTCAAGCACGCCACGAACGTGACTCGCTGCGCGCTCGAGATCGAGCGCGTGTTCGCCGCCGCCGGTTTTCCGCCGGGCGCGTTCGCGAGCGTGATCGTGCCCGGCAGCGAGGTCAGCAAACTCATCGACGATCCGCGCATCGCGGCCGTCACGCTCACCGGCAGCGAGGCGGCCGGCGTTTCGGTCGCGACCGCCGCCGGCCGCAACCTCAAGAAGACCGTGCTCGAACTGGGCGGCTCGGATGCCTTCATCGTCCTCGCCGACGCCGACCTCGACGCCGCCGCGCGAATAGCGGCGAAGTCACGCTTTCAGAATGCCGGCCAGAGCTG
Organism: Candidatus Velthaea versatilis; assembly: GCA_003134035.1. Classification (GTDB taxonomy): domain Bacteria; phylum Vulcanimicrobiota; class Vulcanimicrobiia; order Vulcanimicrobiales; family Vulcanimicrobiaceae; genus Velthaea; species Velthaea versatilis. The sequence goes on along the minus strand of PLAE01000270.1, from coordinate 6,705 downwards.
TATCGCAGCGAAACGGTTCATCGTCGAAGCACCGGCCCACGACGCGTTCGTCGAACGCTTCACCGCGGCGGCGCGGGCGCTCGTCGTCGGCGACCCGACGCGGCCGGAAACCAACGTCGGACCGATGGCGCGCGGCGATCTGCGCGACGAACTCGCGGACATGGTCGACGCGACTGTCGCCCACGGCGGCACGCTGGCGACCGGCGGCCGCAACGGCCACCGTTCGGGCTACTTTTACGATCCCGCGGTGGTCACCGGCGTGCGGCCCGGAATGCCGCTCTTCGACGAAGAGGCGTTCGGACCGGCGGCCGCGATCGTCCGCGCGCGCGATGCCGACGAAGCCGTACGCCTGGCGAACGACTCGAAGTACGGCTTGGGCGGGAATCTGTGGACGCGCGACATCGCGCGCGCCAAAGCGATCGCGGGGCGGCTCGAAAGCGGCGCGGTGTTTATCAACGGAATGACCGCCAGCGATCCGCGGCTGCCCTTCGGCGGCGTCAAACGCAGCGGCTACGGGCGCGAGCTTTCGTCCTTCGGCATCCGCGAATTCATGAACGTGCAGACCGTGTGGATCGGGCCAGACACGGCCGCGCTGCCGGACGAACCAGCAGCGGAATAGACGAGTTAGACCGGCTCGGCGCTCGCCGCGGCCAGCGTCGCGGAAACGACCGTCGCGCGCCACTGCATCTGCCCTTCGATGCAGGCCACGAGTTCGCGCATATCGCAGGGCTTGCTCAAGAAGTTTTGCACGCCCGCCTGGAGCGCGACGATCCGGTCCTCGATCTGCGAATGCGTGGTGAGCATGACGATCGGGATCGCCCGCGTCAGCGTGTCGGCTTTGAGCACCTCGACGGCACGCCGCCCGTCCATCTCCGGCATCGCCCAGTCGAGCAAGATGACGTCGGGCCCGCGCAGCCGCGCCGCCTCACACGCGAGCCGGCCATTCTCGACGGCGTACACGGTGAAGGCCGCGCGAGTAAGGACGCGGCAGAGCAGGATGCGTGTAGCGGCGTCATCCTCCGCCAAGACAACGGTTCCGCGCGAGGCTGCCTCCGGCGTCGTACTCGCGCGGCTACGGGTTGAATTCACTCAGTTCGTTCCTTCCCTGGACTCCAGCCGCGAGGGTCGGCGGCCCCTCAAGCCGAGCAGACTTACCTTACCATGCAGGACGACCCTCGAACAGTCGCAGCGGTGGAATCGGGCCGAAGATTTACCCCTGAGCTCGCGCCGTCAGGAGCGCCCCGCCAAGCGCAGCGGCGCGGCACGCACCTGGGCGATGCGCGCGAAGAACGCGCAATCGGGTTGCCGCGTCAGCGGGTGCGCGATCTGGTCGCCGAGCGTATTCTCCATGATGTCGATGTGTAATTCACCGAGCAGCCACGGCGCGTGCGTGATGGCGCCGCCGGAAAGACGTCTGCCGCGCAGCGTGAAGAAACGGTAGCGTTCGTGTAAAAATGCGGACAGCGTCTCCGGCTCGGCCGGCTGTGCCCCGCGCGGAACATCGTACTGCGCGCGAAAGCGGCCCGCGGGCCCGCGGTTGTCGGTGCGCACGCTAGCGTACCGGATGCGCCGTGCGTGCTCGGCGGTATCGATCCGGGCGCGGAAGTAGGGCAGGCCCGTGGTGATGCGGGCCGCTTCGACGAGCAGCGGGCTCGCGGCGTCGAGGCTGAAGAACCACACGCCGGGTTCACCGCCGACTCGGACGTAAGTCCGCAGATTGATCTCGGCGACCGCGCTGAAGCCGGGCAGCACGGGACCGAAGGTCGGCCGGATTCCCGTCATGCGAAACGGTACGACCGACAGCCACGCCTCGCCGGCGAACCGGTCGAGCACGGCGCCGTCCGGGAGCGAGCGCGCGAGGAGCTCGCCGTCGGCGCGCCAATGCGCGAACGCGCAATCGTGCCAGGTCATGCGCAAAAGCGCGGCAGCGCGAGCGTTCACGCGCCGGCGCTCCGTTCATCGGAGAGAAAGCGCGCCGCTTGTTCGGGCGTCGGCAGCGCGCACGCGCTGCGGCGTCCGAACCAGCGGTACCGATTGCGCGCAACCGTGTCGTAGAGCGCATCGCGCAGCGGCGCGGGCACTAGCGCGAAGACGCCGAGCCAAGGCCAAGGACGGCGCAAACCGTTCGCGATCCGCAGCGCGGCCGTGCTGCGTTCATGCAATCCGTCGGCGTCGATCAAGATGATGCTGTTGACGCCGTTCGGCGTGCGCTCGAAGCGCGCAAGCGCGCGTTCCCCGGCTGCCGACTGCAAGGACGCGAACCGAAACCGGCCGCTCGGATCGTTTGCCACGATGAACCTCACGGTGCCGTTGCAAAGATTGCACAGGCCGTCGAAGAGAATCGTCGCGGTTCCGGCATTTGTTTGATCGGCCACGTATGCGTCCACCTGCGCTGAGCAATGACGGTGTTGCGAAGAAAGCTTCGCGAAGAATTCTTTCCGATCAGCTACGCTGGCGGCGCGTCTCGCTCGAAATTGCCACCGGCGGCGACTTCGCTCCGGGTGGACGACGACCGACCGGGAGCGCTTCTTGTCGGAGGAAGAGAGCATGACTGATTCGATGCGCGCGGTGCCGAATTCGACCTCTGCCGCGCGGCCGCGGGGCGCCGGGATGCTGCGCCGCGTGCTCGTCGCCGTCGACGGGTCGCCAACGGCGGATGCCGCGCTGCTGCAGGCGCTCGAATTGCAGCGCGGTTTCGGCAGCGACCTCATCCTGTGCACCGTCGTCGACAAGGACAGCGCGATCGCCGCCGCCTCGGCCGCCGACGGTGCGTTTCTCGGATTCGACGCGGTGCTCGCACATTACAATGAGGCAGCTAGCGCGCTGCTGAGCCAAGCGGCGCTGCGCGCGTCCGCGACCGGTGCCCGAGTGACGACGACGCTGCTCGAAGGCCGTCCGGCGAACACGATCGCCGAGTACGCCGCAGAGTGCGGTGTTGATGCCATCGTGTTGGGCACGCGCGGCAAACGCGGCTTCGAGCGGATGTTCCTGGGCAGCACCGCCGAGGGCGTTTTGCGCCTGACGAGTGTGCCTACGTTCGTCGTGCACGTACCGCATGAGACGAGCGTCGGCGACGCGGCGCCGCCGCCCGCGCGCACGCTGGCCCGGATCCTTGTCGCGCTCGACGATTCCGATTCGTCCGATGCCGCCGTCGCCTTCGCCTGCGATCTCGCGGCGACGGCCGGGAGCACGCTGGTCTTCGCCCATGCCGTCGACGGCGGCGACCTTTTCGCTCGGGCCGAGAGCTTCGGCTATAATCCGGCTCCGCTCTTCGTCGAGATGCGCGCGAGCGCGGCCGAACTGCTCGCCGCTCGCGCCCAAGCGGCCAAAGCGCGCGGATTGGCCGTTGAAACGCTCGTCGTCGAAGGCGGCGCGGCCGAAGCGATCGTCGACGCGGCGGCCGTGCACGACGCCGATCTCATCGTGGTCGGAACGCACGGACGACGCGGACTGCAGCGTCTGGTGATGGGGAGCGTCGCCGAGCATATCGTGCGCCGCAGCGCCGTTCCGGTCGCCGTACTGCGCGGCGTGCCGGTGCCCGCGACGATTTGAGTCCGTTCCTAATCTTATAGAGAGGCCCGAGGCCGCGAGCGCTGCTTCTCAATACTCCTAGCCGAAACGCGCGAAGCGGTCGCGGTGCCTCGACGACGATTGCCGCGATCTGCGGATCGCCGAGAATGCGCAACAGCTTGCGGCGCTTGCCGTTTCTATGGATGGCGATGCCTTATGCAGCAGGTCAGGACCCGTAGTCCGACGACTCGCGGTACGCCGAACGGACGACGCCTGACCGCCATGCGCCGGCCGGCTGCGGTTCGATCTGAAGGGTACCGGGCTCCCGCGCGAATTCGCGCGCCGTGGCGGAACAGACCAGCGGCGTGACCGAACCGCCCACCAGCGTCGCGCGCGCGTGGCTGCCGCCGGTCTCGCGCCGGCTGACGGTGAATTCCTCGGTCAGCGCCGCAATGATGAACAGCCCGCGGCCGGATTCGGCGAACACGTCGGCCGGCACCCGGCTGCTGTGGCGGAAACCGGGTCCCCCATCGAACACGTGCAGCACCGTCTGCGGGCCACCGCAATCGATCGCGATGTCCATCTCCGGACGCCCCGCGGCATGCCGCACGACATTCCCGATGAGCTCGGCCAAGACGAGCTCGGCATTCGCGCTCTCCGCGGGTTGGACGCCGCGTGCCGCGAGCAGATCGCGCAGCACCGCGCGGGCCGATCGCGCGGCGCTCGGATCGCGCACGTCGACCGTGAGACGGCGGATGAAGCGTTCGGCTTCGCGCAGATCAACGCGCGCGACCAAGATCGCGACGTCGTCCAGCGAACCGTCGGTGAGAACGCGGCGCTTGATCCAGCCGGCAGGTTCGTGCCACGGCCGCGCGGCGACGTCGTTGACGGCCAGCCGAACGCGGGCTTCGCCGGCGATGACGTCGTGGGTCGCTTCGCTGAGCCCATCGGTGTACAGCACGATCGTTGAAACGTCGTCGAGCTCGATCGCCGTGGTGCGTCCCTGATGGCCTTGCCGCAAGCCTAGCGGCAGCGCGCTGTCCCCCAATTCGCGCAGCCCGCCGTCGGTCGAGGCGAGCAGGGCCGGCGGATGGCCGGCCGACGAGAAACTCAAGCGCCGCGTCACGAGATCAATCACGCCGACCCAGGCGGTCGCGAACACGTCGCCGTGTTCGAGGCGCAGCGCCCGATCCGCGGCGTCAAGCATCAAGGCGGGATCGGCGCGGACCTGCGCGATGCCGCGCATGATTTGACGTGCGACGCCCATGACGACGGCCGCTTCGACGCCGCTGCCCGCAACGTCGCCGATCGAGATGAGAATGCGTCCGTCGACGAGCCGAACCGCGTCGTACCAATCTCCGCCCACCTGGCGATCGTTCTCGCCCGGTTCGTAGACAGCGTCGAAGCGGCAGCCGTTCACGACCGGGAGCGCCGGCGGCAGCACCGCGCGCGCGAATGAGCGTGACCAGGCGCGGTCGCGCTCGTGCAGCATCTCGCGCTCGCGCAAAACCGTTTCCGCGCGCCGCCGCGCGCGGCCGGCGTTCATCAGTTGCCAAGCGCCGGCGAAGATTCCAACGGCGCACATCGTGATGCTGGCGAAGAACAGCACCGCGATGCGCCCGAGCTCCTTCGAGCCGGACTGCTGATGATCGACGATGTGCTCACGAATGGCAACGCCGAGCGCGCGTGTTTGGGCGCGAAATCGTGCCACGAGCGGCCCATCGCGCCGCAGCGCGGCGCGCGCGGCCGCCGTCGCCGGCCCGTCGACGATGGGCTGCGCAACCGTTGCGAGCCAACGCTCATGCAGCGCGAGCAAGTCGGCCGCGATTCGCGGCCCCGTTTCGACCCGGATGTCGGTCAGCAACGCCGGCAGCGTGCCCAGCGCGGCGGTCGTCTGCGGCCGGTCGGCGAAATACGGGTCGAGCGCGGCACGGCGTTTTGTCGCCGCATAGCGCCGCACCGCGCCGTCCTCGGCGACCAGCAGTTCGAGCGCATCACTGCGCAGCGTCAGCGCGTGGACCCCGCGGACGGGCAAGGTAAGCGAATCGCTCAGTTCGCGATAGCCGAGGACCGCCGCCGCGATCGCCACGAGCAAGGGCACGCTGACCAGCAGCGGTGCGCAAAGCGCGAAGATCCGCGCCCGGCGGTCCGCCCACACGCCGGGGCTTTGCGCCATCAGTGCGGGGCGGCTTTGATGTCGACGCTGGGTGACGTCGCCGTCGGTGAGACGATGAGATAGTTCCACATCCCGCCGACGCCGTGGTTGGGCACGCCGCAAAAGATCCAGTATTTTCCGGGTGCATCGACGGTGAAGGTCGCGTGGTCGCTTTGACCGACCGTCATGCCGTTGTTGAGTTCGACGGTTTCGGCGCCGTCGAAGGCCGGCGGCTCGGTCCCTTGGGCCGGGATGCCCTCGGAGACTTTGATGATCTCCATGCTGTGCGGGATCGCGCCGAAACCTTTGTTGGTGACGGTCATGTCGACGTGCCAGCCAACCGGGATCGTGATCGTGAGCTCGCCGTGGTGGTAGCCGTTGAAGTTCAGGCCGCCGTTGGTGCCGTTGGGCGCCATGAGCATATCGAAGTTGACCGTTTTTTTCGCGGCGTCGACGTGCATCCAGCCGGGTGCCGTCTGCGCGGCGGTGAGAGCGGGAAGGGCCGCCGTGCCCAGAGCAACGGCGGCCATTGCGACAAGTCGTTTCAGGATCGAACCTTTATTTGAGGACGTGGAACACGTAGAGCGAATCGCCGTACGGGTAACCGAGTTGGAAGCTGCCGCCCGAAGCGACCGCGATATACTCTTCGCCGTCGACCGAGTAAGCCATCGGAGCCGCGTTGACGCCCGCACCGGTTTGGAACTGCCAGAGCAGTTTCCCGCTCTTGCTGTTGTACGCGTCGAAGTTGCCGTCGCCTTCGCCTACGAACGACAGGCCGCCCGCGGTCGATAAACTGCCGCCGATGAGGGGCTGATCCGTTTTGACTTGCCAAGCGATGTCGCCGGTATCGACATTGATCGCCGAAAGCAAACCGTACTGTTTTTCGGTCGGGATTCCGGCGAAGGCGCTGCCCAGCCAAAGTGCGCCCGACTCACGTTCCTGCGGTTTGGTCGAATAGAGCATCGGCTGATGGAGTGCCGAGATGATGACCAGATGGTTCGTCGGATCGAACGACACCGGCGACCATTCGGTGCCGCCGT
>PLAE01000029.1 GCA_003134035.1 Candidatus Velthaea versatilis | reverse complement strand
GTCGACGCCGGCGGCGATGCCGATCGCGATCGCGCAAGCCGCGCCGGCGCTCGTGCCGGTGAGATACGGATCGACGAGCGGATTGCGCAACATCGTCTGCAAGAGCATCCCCGCGAGGCCCAGCGACGCGCCGACGAGCGCCGCGATCGCGACGCGCGGGATACGGATCTCCCAGAGGATGCGGCCGGTTTGCGTGGAGAGATCGGGATGGACGACTTGCCCGAGGACCGCGCCGAACGGAAACGCGACGGCACCGATCGAGATCGCGCCGACCAGCGCCGCGCATGCGACGAGCAGCGCCGCCGCGAGTGCGATGAGTTCGGGACGGTACGAGCGGCGCGGCGAGATCATGCGAGCGAAGCGGCTTCGCTGCGCCGGATGAGCGGACCGCTCCGTGCGGCTGAGGGACCGAGCGGACGCTGACCGTATCGCGAGTTTGCGCGCAGTGAAACACGGCTCCGACTCTTACGTAATTAAGTGCGTGAATCGTCTTGGATCGCTCGTCCGCGGGCTCGTTTTCTGCGTCCTTCTGGTCTCCGTCTCCGCCGTGCCGATCCGCGCTGCCGATCAATCGACCAGCATTCCGGTCCCGCTGCTCGACGCCGCGCCGAACATCAACGGCGTCATCGACGATTCATGGGCCAAAGCAACGCGAGTGGCGCTGACGTACGATTTCACGAACCGGCGCGCCGCGGACGAGCCGACGACGGCGGTCATCGCGCAGGACGAGACGTCGATCGACGTCGCCTTCGATGTGAGTCAGCATGAGGAACTCGTCGCGGCGAACGAGACCAACGGTTCGAGCGTGCTCAGCGACGATTACGTCGGCGTGTATCTCTCGCCGAACGGCTCGCTCGGCTTTCAGTACGCGTTCTTTGCCAATCCCCATGGCGCGCGCTATCAGACCTCGAGCGAGAACAGCGCGTACACGCCGGCCTGGAATGCGTACGCGAAGCGCACGCCGGCCGGTTATACGATCACGCTGCGCATCCCACTCAATGTGATCCGGAGCGGCGGGCGCACCGACTGGCGCGTCCAATTCGTGCGCGCAACGGTACACGCGAACGCGCTCGATGTGTGGGCCTTCAACGATCATGCGACGAGCTTCGCGGATGCGACCTATTTCGGGATCGCGACCGGGATCGGCGCCAAGGCGCCCGCGACCCGTCCGCGGGCACGCGCGCAAGTGTACGGCCTGGGCGAAGGAACCAATGCGCGGAACGGCGGCGATACCTCACGTGTCGGTGCGGACCTCTCCATTCCCGTCGCACCGACGGCGTCGGTCCTGGCCTCCTTGCATCCCGACTATTCGAACGTCGAGACCGATCAACAGACGATCTCGCCGACCGCTTTCGCCCATCAGTACAGCGAGGTGCGGCCGTTCTTCACCCAGGCGGGTTCGTCGTTCAACTACAACGTCGTGAACATCAACGGTCCCTTGCTGTTTTACACGCCGTCGATTCCGACGTTTCGCGACGGATACGCGCTGGAAGGCACGCAAGGACCGCTTACGTATGCGGCGCTCGATGCGGTCGGCGTCGATCGCACCGACGAAGCGCAAGCGCTCGATTATAATGTCTCGAACACCACGCGTTCGTTCGGCGTCAACGTGCAAAACGTCGACGTCAACGGCGACGTCGACGGCATTCCCGGCGTACACGACGACCTGACTTCGATCACGAGCGGCTACGCCAATCAACATTCGCATGAGATCGCATTTCTGAACTATGCGCTAGAGGACGGCTCTACCATCACCGATCCTTCCCAGGCGAAATACCTTCAAACCGGCTACGGGTACGCGACGGCAACGACGACCGCGTTTCTGCTCTACGAAGGGATGGGCTCGCAATTCGATCCGCTCGATGCCTACGTTGCGCAAAACGACATCAACGGGCCGGCCCTCTATCTCTCGGAGACCGTGCCGTTCAAGGCGAACACGATTCTTCACGACATTCAATTCACGAGCTACGATTCGAATTTTCACGATCGCCTCGGGCAACCCTCACAGAACAACGCGTCGGGGCAGGTGAACGTCGATTTCTCGAATTTGCTGACCGTTCACGCGTATTACGGCGAAGAGGCGGTGCGGACGAACGCAAGGGAGTTCTTGCCCTTCGACGGCAGCGGTTTCTTGATCGGTTACAAGTTCGCAACATCGACGCCGACCTACGTTTCCTATCAAGGCGGCCACTATTATCACGGCGAGCTCGATGCCTGGACGTATCTCACGACGCTGCGTCTCGCGCCGCGCGTTCACCTGACGCTCGAAACCGACGAAGATCAGTATCTCTCGGTGTATCCGGGCGAGATGCGTACGAACCAGTGGCTCGAGCGCGCGAGCCTCGATTTCCAGATCAGCAAGGAGATGCAGTTCGATCTCGGTGCCCGGCGCCTGATCGGCTCCTATTTGCCTGGTGCGTCGTTCGCGCCCGATTTCACGCCGGTCTCGGGCGGCAACGTCAGCGCCGCGTTCCACTTTCTCTCGCGCGACGGCAAGAGCGAATTCTACGCCGTCTACGGGGACGCGAACAGTTTCTCGACCACGCCCGCCGTCTTTTTGAAGTATATCCGGTACCTAGGCGCCCCGAAGGGTACATAGACAACCTCGTCCGCCGAGGCGACCCGTTGACAGGGAAGCCGATCGGGCGCATAATCCACCTGTTCTGTACCGTTAGGTACGGTTCAGATGGAGGACCATCGTGCTCTTTTCACCGGCGCCGGAAGCGGCGCTTGCAACGCGGACGGGCCGGACGCTGGTGGCGCTCGGTGCTCTCCTCGGCGCGTTCCTGCCCGCCTACACGGGCGGAATCAACGGTATCACCCTCATCACCGCACAGGCGCTCACGTCGCGTCGGAGGCCCAGATGACCACTCGCAGCGCCGCACCCGAACCGTACGCCACGGCGTTACTTCGCGGCCTCGATCCGCTCGATGCCGACGCCATCGGAGCGCTCGCGCGGATGGCGAGCGACGTCCAAGAGCTCGAGCGCGCGATCGATAACCGCTTCCCGGCCGATCCGGTCGTGTCGGCCTACAATCGCGCCTTGCATGCCGACCCGGCCGGCGGCCCGCGCAGCGGGTGGACGGACTTCTATCTTGCGCTTGCGCGGTTCATGAACGTTGCCAGTCTGATCGCGCCGGTGCCGCCGAGCGCGGATGCGCGTGCCGCCTTCGGGCGCCTGCAGCTGATCCTCGAGGACGATCTCGCCGAGACGATCTTGCCCACCGCGGAACGGCGGCGCTTGATGCGCCGGCTGCGCAAGATCACCGATCCGGTGGCGCTAGCCTAACTCGCCCCCTCCGGTGCTCGATCACCGGTCGCTGTTTCTTGTCCGCTATAGTACCGAACGGTACGGTATGCTCGAAGGAGATGTACGTTTTGTGAACGCGCTTCCCGCTGCGGTCTCGGTCGTCGAATACGGCGCGCGGCGCACGCTGATCGTCGCGGGCGTGATGATGGCGGCGCTCTTGCAGACGCTCGATTCGACGATCACCAACGTTGCGCTGCCCGCGATCCAGGGAAATACCGGCGCATCGACCGACGAGGCGACCTGGGTCATCAACGGCTACACGATCGCGGTCGTGATCGTCATCCCGATCATCCCGTGGCTGCAATCCGTCCTCGGCCGAAAGAAGTACTTCCTCATCTCGGTCATCGGCTTCACCGCGATGTCGTTTTTGTGCGGCGTGTCGACGTCGATTACGGAGCTGGTGCTTTTCCGGATCGCGCAAGGCGTCTTCGGCGCGGGTCTGCTCGCGACCGGACAGACGATCCTGCGCGACACGTTTCCGGAAAAAGAGATTGGCTTGAGCCAAGCGATCTTCGCGCTCGGCGCGGTCGGCGGTCCGGCGCTCGGGCCGCCGATCGGCGGTTGGCTCGTCGATAACGTGTCTTGGAACTATTGTTTTCTGATCAACATCGTCCCCGGGATCGTTTCGGCGCTCATTCTGGCGGCCTTCCTGCGCGATCCGCAAGCGCCGCGCAAGATGCCGATGGATGTCGTGGGCCTGGTCTTGCTCGTCGCCGGCGTCGGTGCCTTACAATATCTCTTGAGCGAAGGCGAGCGCTACGATTGGTTCAGCGACCCCACCATTCTCGCGTGCGCCTTCATCGCGGTTATCGGGATCGGCGGCCTCATCGTGTGGGAGTTGCGATTCGCGAAATCACCGCTCGTCGATATCGCGATCTTCGCGGATCGCAGCCTCGCCGCCGGGGTCGGCCTCGCGCTCATCCTGGGCGCGGCGCTGCTCGGAACGCAATACGTCCTACCGCAGTACGTGCAGAGCGCGCTCGGCTTCACGGCGACGCTCAGCGGCTTACTCGTGCTGGTCAAGGCGCTACCGATCGCCCTCATGACGCTCGCGCTCGCGCCGCTGGTAACCCGGCTCGACGCACGCTATTTCATTGCGATCGGTTTTGCGTTCACGGCGATCTCGAGCTTTTGGCAGGGCGCGGTCACGACCCCCGACTCGGGTTTCGGGATCTTCGTCGGCTCGCTCATCCTCGGCGGTGCGGCGGTCGCGTTCTTGTACGTACCGCTCAGCGTCGCGGTCTTGGGCGCGGTGCCGCGCGAGCGTGGCGGCAGCGCAAGTGCGTGGATCAATGTTGCCGTGCAGCTCGGCGGCTCCGTCTCGATCGCGCTCTTGAGTACGCTGATCGACCAGCGCGAGGCCTTTCACCAGTCGGTTCTGGCCGGCGGCCTCAACGTCGCGGCCGCGCATCTGCCGGCGTTCCCGACGCCGGCGATGCTTGCGACCATCGCGGGCATCGTCACCGGCCAATCCTCGGTGATGGCCTATGCCGATACGTCGTTTGCGGTCGCGCTCTTCGCCGCGGTTGCGGTTCCCATCGTCTTCATCATGCGCAAACCGCGCAACGACGGCGTAGAAATCGAGTTCGGCGGCTAGGGGACCGGGTGCTCCGGACTCGCGAGCCGCGCGAGCCGCTCGAGGCACGTGTCGGCGTGGGCGTCGAGTTCGCGCGCGGACAGCCGGAAATTGGGTTCGAGCAATTGACGAAAGACCGTGCCGCCTTGCAGCAGATCGAGATAGATCTCCGCGAGCGTTTCGGGGTCGTCGCTCGTGCACGCGCCGGCGGCTTGCACGTTTGCGATCAGCTCGGCGAAGTGGCGCACGATCGTGCCGTAGGCCTGATCGCGCAACTGCGCCGTGAGTTCGGGGACGCGGACGCCTTCGGCGATCAGAATGCGCAAGATGGCGATCGCGTCCGACTGCATCGCTTGGCGGATGAATCCGCGGCCGGCGAGTCGCAGCCGCTCGAGCGGTGCTTCGTCCGCGTGACCGGCGAAGCTCGTGAAGATGATCTCGAGCTCGCCTTGCACGACTTCGCGGAACAGGCCGAGCTTGCTCCCGAAATGCGCGTAGAGCGTCTCCTTCGAGCCCCCGCTGCGGGCGAGGATCTCGTCGGTGCTCGCCCCGAGGAAGCCGCGCTCGAGGAAGACCGCGCGCGCAGCCTTCAGGATCTCACCTCGCCGGTCACGGCCGCGCCGGGATGCGGCGAGGGGTNNTACGTGCGGTTGCGATACTCATCGACAACCGTACCGGTCGTTACGCTTCGCGGTATCACCGCTCGCGCTTGCCCGGCTAGTGCGGCGCGCTGCCCCAGCGGCTGAAAGCGTGCTCCAACTCGCGCGAGGTCGCGGCGTAGGAGCTCGGAGGCGCGACGAGCTGCTCCACGCACGCGCTCGCGCCCGCCAGCCCGGCTTCCACCACCCGATGGATCTCGTGATGAAAGGCCGTATGGGCACGGGCCGCCGCCTCGTAATGCGGCGAGTGCCGCCGGGCGGGGTCGAGGTCGTCGTGCAGCCAGATGCCG
>PLAE01000196.1:36680-78455 GCA_003134035.1 Candidatus Velthaea versatilis | reverse complement strand
CGAGCGAGTCGGCGACGAGCTGACCAAGCTCCTGACGCTCGCCTCCGAGCCGTCGACGGGGCTCGACGTGCTGCGCGAAACCGGCGTCCTGGCCCACCTCTGGCCCGAACTGCTCGAGGGCGTCGGCGTCGATCAGAACGAGTGGCATGCCTACGACGTTTACCGGCACAACCTCGTTACGCTCGACGCCGCGCCGCCGGGCGACTTGGTGCTGCGGCTCGCGGCGCTGCTGCATGACGTCGGCAAGCCGCGGACCAAGGACGGCCCGCACTTCTATCGCCACGAACAGGTCGGCGCCGAGCTCGTCCCGGCGATGCTCGGCCGGCTGCGCCTGCCGCACGCCGTCGTCGACGACGTCGCGCACCTGGTTCGTCAGCACATGTACTCGGCCGACCCGGATCTGGCGCCCAAGGCGATCCGCCGCTTCATCAACCGCATGCGTCCGGCACTGCTCGAGCGGCTTTTCGCGCTGCGGGCCGCGGACATCGCGGGCAGCGGTCTGCCCAGGCGCGACGACTCCAACGAGCGCTTCGAGGAGCGCGTTTTCGCGATCTTGGCCGAAAAGCCGGCGGCCAGCGTACGCGATCTGGCGATCGGCGGTCGCGAAGTGATCGACGTGCTCGAGCGCCATGGCGCGGCGGAGCCCGGCTTCGCGGGCGATCCGCGCGTCGGCCGGATTCTGCGCGCGCTCTTCGAGCGGGTCACCGACGAGCCGCAGCTCAACGAGCGCAGCACGCTGCTCGCGCTCACCGAAGAGCTCGTCGCCAACGGTTGACGGCGGCGGCGCCGCAACGCGCGAAGTGTGCGAGGTCCTGCCGCAAGCGCCGTTCGAGCACACTCGACCGGTGCGACGTCGTCACAGTCGAGATGCGGTCCTTCAGGGCGCTGCACCCGGTTGCTGGTCTGCGTTGATCTGCGACGCGCGTGATCGCCGGTGCGGAGCCGCGGGGCGCTACGAATGGACGCCTCGAACAAGCAAGGTCGTTCACCTCCGGACCGGAAGCAATGCGCTGCGCGGAGACGGCTGGCCGCCGCCGCCTGTTTTCGTTTTGCATCGCGCCCGGAGCGAGGTTCGTCACGGTCGTTTCAGCCCAGCATGCTGCCGGCACATGCCGCGTGATTGCGATCGTGAATCAGAAAGGCGGTGTGGGGAAAAGCACCACCGCCGTCAATCTGGGGGCGTCGCTGGCGACGCTCGGCCAGCGCGTGCTCATCGTCGACATCGATCCGCAAGGCAACTCGACGACCGGCGTCGGCATCGACAAGCGCACGGTCGAACGCGACATCTATTCGGTGCTGCTCGACGGGGCCGCGGTCGGCGACATCGCGCTCTCGACCGGGGTCCCGGGCTTGGCCATCGCCCCCGCGACGCTGGCGCTCGCCGGCGCCGAGATCGAACTCGTTTCAGCGCTGCGCCGAGAGGGACGGCTCAAGAGCGCGCTTGCGCCGGTCGAAGGGTTCTACGATTACGTGCTCATTGACTGTCCGCCGTCGCTCGGACTGCTCACCATCAATGCGCTGACCGCGGCGGCCGAAGTGATCATTCCGGTGCAAGCGGAATTCTACGCCCTCGAGGGGTTGTCGCAGTTGACCACGATCGTGCGCCGCATCAAAGATGCGCTCAATCCGGATCTCACCATCCTGGGAGTTCTCATCACGATGTACGACGCGCGTCAGCGTTTGGCAACCGAAGTCCTCGATGAGGTCAATCGTTATTTTCCCGACCGCGTGTTCGCCACGCAGATCCCGCGCAACGTCCGCTTATCCGAGGCGCCGTCGTACGGAAAGCCGGCCGTGATCTTTGATGTTAAATCACGCGGCGCGCAAGCCTATCTGTCGCTCGCGCGCGAAGTGATAAAATGAGCGTCAAACGCGGACTCGGGCGCGGCTTGGAGGCGCTGCTCGGCGATAAACCGACGGCCGACCTCACCACACCGGCGCCGCGCGGACTGGTGCACATCGCGCCGGCGCGCATCGCGCCGAATCCCAATCAGCCGCGCCAAACGTTCGATCCGGCGGCGCTCGACGAATTGCGCGCATCGATCGCCGAATTCGGCGTGCTGGTGCCGATCATCGTTCGCCCGGCCGGCGACGATTACGAACTGATCGCCGGCGAACGCCGCTGGCGCGCGGCGGCGGCGGCCGGTCTCGCGACGATTCCCGCGATCGTGCGCCAAGCCGACGAACGCGAATCGCTCGAAGTTGCGATCATCGAAAATCTGCAGCGCGAAAATCTCGATCCGCTCGAAGAGGCCATGGGCTTCGCGCACCTCATGCAGACCTACGGTTTCACGCAGGAACGCGTTGCCGAACGGCTCGGTCGCAGCCGCCCGGCGGTTGCGAACACTCTGCGATTGCTGACGCTGCCGGATAGTATCAAAGCGCTGGTCCGCGACGGTTCGATCAGCGCCGGACATGCGCGCGCGCTGCTCGCGGTGCCGTCCGATCGGCGTGCCGCCGCGGCGCAACGGATCGTTCGCGAAGGGCTAACGGTGCGGGCCGTCGAGGAACTCGCGCGTCCGGCGAAAGGCGGGGCGCCGCGGTCGCCCAAGCCCGCGCCGCCGCGACCAGCCAAACCCGCGGCCACAAACGATGCCGAAGAACTGCTCGAACGGCTGCGCTACACGTTTGCGGCGCACGTCGCGCTCGTCCCGCGCGAGCGCGGCGGGACGATCGAAATTCGCTACGCCGATGAGGCCGATCTCGTGCGGATCGCCGATTTGCTGTTGGGCCACAGCACGGCGACATGAGGCGCCGGTGCGCGGCTTGGGTCGCCGCTAACATGGTGTGCGCCGCGATGTCGGCGCCGCCGGCGTACGCCCGCGGCGCGCTGGCGGACGTTCCCCACGATGCGCAGACCGCGCTCGTCGAGCGCTATTTACACGCGCTGCGCGATGCGCGCTACGCAGCTGCGTTCGCGATGCTCAACGCGGGCGCGCGCGCCTACTATCAAACATCGGAAAACTTCCGCAGCGTGTTCGCGGCCGACGCGTACCGCATCACCGCATTTAAACTCGTGGAGGCGCGCGCGGACGGAACCCTGGGGCGCGTCTACTTTGCGCGCGAAACCGCCCGCTATCGCGATCACGCGCACGACGTCGACGTCTCGGTCACGGCGACCGTGCCCGTCGGCGTCGTGCCCGAAGGCGGCGCCTGGCGCATCAAGGATCCCGGCCATCCGAAGCGCGCGTTCGCGTTGCACGCCGCAGGCCAGGCGCACGGGCTGCGCGTGACGGTGAAGAAGATGTCGTTTTTCGCGCGGCGCATCGAAGCGGTTGTTTCGTTCGTCAACACCGGTACGGTCTTCGTCACCGCGCTGCCGTATGCAAAGAGCGTCTTGCGCGATGCCGCCGGACAACCATACCGGCTCATCGAATCGCGCGACTGGTCGCTCACCGATAGAACCCTTTTCGAGGGCCTTCGCCTGGCACCCAACGCGCAATACACCGGGACGCTTACCTTCGCGTGTGATGCGCGCGATGATTCGGCGCGGACGTTCGCGTTAACGATCGCGCCGCTGCTCGATGACGGCGGCGACCTGCCGTTCTCGATCGAAGTTGACGCGATCGCGGCCGTTCCGGCCGGAAAAGAACGCGGCGAATGACACTTGGCGAATCGCGCTGCGCCCGCTCCGGCCGGGCCGCGTTGTTGCACGGGATTTACGCGCTGGTCGAACCAGAACGCCGTGAGCCGATCGCCTACGTGCGGGCGTTGCTCGCGGGCGGCATTCGACTCGTGCAAGTCCGCGCGAAGCGCGGGATCGCGCACGATCGGCTCGCGGCAATCGTCGACCTGGTGCATGCGGCGGGGGGCGTGACGATCGTCAATGACGACGTCGCGGCCGCCGCGCTTGCCGACGGCGTTCATCTAGGACAGGAAGATCTCGCGTTGCACGATCTAGCCGCCGTGCGGCACTGCTTGGGCGACCGGATCATCGGCATCTCATGCGGCACGCCGGCCGAAGCGCGGGCGTGCGATCCGGCGCTGGTCGATTACATCGGGGTCGGGCCGCTCTTCGCGACGGGCTCGAAAAGCGACGCGGGTTTGCCGATCGGGATCAACGGCGCGCGCGCGGTCGTGACCGCGACGCCGCTCCCGGCGGCGGCGATCGGCGGGGTCGATCGCGCGCGGTTGACACGCGCGCGCGAAACGGGAGCGACGATGGCGGCGATCGTCTCGGCACTCGCCGGCGCGGCCGACGTTGCTGCGACCGCCCGCGCCATGGTCGCGGCGTGGACGGCGTAACACCCGTCCTGCTCGCCGTCGGTACGACCCACCCGCTCAACATCGCGGGGATCGGCCTCGACGCGCGGATCGCCGCGCTCGTCGGGGTCCGGCTGGTCACCGTCGTGGCGGGCGTCAGCGCGCAGGACGCCCGGGGCGTGCTCGCGCGAACAGCGCTTGACAGCGCGACGATCGCCGCGCAGTTTGCGGCGCTGCGCGACCTGCCGATCGGCGCAATCCATGTCGGTGCGCTCTTGGATGCCGCAAGCGTCCGCACCGTGGCTCGCGCGCTCTCCGCCTTCGCCGGCGTACCGGTCGTGTGCGATCCGGTCATCGCCGCCTCGAGCGGCGAGCGGCTGGCCGACGATGCCGCCATCGCCGCACTGCGCGACGAGCTGTTCGCGCGCTGTACGCTCGTCACGCCGAACTTGGACGAGGCGGCCCTGCTCGTCGGTCGCCCGATCGACGGTCTCGACGAGATGGAGCGAGCGGCGCAAGATCTCCGGAGCGGCGGAGCGGGTGCCGTGCTGCTCAAAGGCGGTCACCTCAAGGCCGACCCGACCGACGTTCTCGCGACGCCGGACGGCGTTACGCGATTGGGCGCCAAACGTGTGCCGGGGACGCTGCGCGGGACGGGCGACTTGCTCGCGTGTGCGATCGCCGCACGTTTGGCCTACGGCGATGGGCTTACGGCAAGCATCGAGGCGGCGCGCGCATTCGTGCGCGGGTGTCTGGCGGCTGCCGTCCCGTTCGCGGGGACGCGGACTATCCCGTGAACGGCGCGAACCTTCGCTCTTTGCCGCCGAGGCGGTGCGGATCTCCGCCTGCGGCACCGACTCCGCTTTGATCCAAGAGATAGGTCGCCGCGTGTTATCCGAGGAGATATCGATCAGCACTCCCACTCGCGTCATGTCGGGAATGCGCCCGTCGGGCCGGCTGCACATCGGGCACCTCGTCGGCGCGCTCGCACAGTGGGTGAACTATCCCGACTCGGTCGATGCGTTCTTCGAGATCGCCGACCTGCACGCGTTCACGACAAAATACGACGACCCGCAAGCAATCCGCGACGATAGCGACGAGGTTGTGCTGGACTGGCTTGCGGCGGGCCTGGATCCGCAGCGCGCGACGATTTTTCTACAAACCGCCATTCCGGAAATCTTCGAGCTGCACACGTACCTGTCGATGATCGTCCCGGTGGCATGGCTGCAGCGCGTTCCGACGTACAAAGAGCAGATCGAGGCCTTGGGTGCAGACATCGCAACGTACGGATTTCTGGGCTATCCGCTGCTGCAATTGTGCGACATCGCGGTCTTCCGCGCCGACTCGGTGCCGGTCGGTCGCGACCAGCTTTCGCATCTCGAGTTCGGCCGCGAAGTCGTGCGCCGATTCAACTTTCTGTATGGCCCGACGCTGGTCGAACCGACGGCGACGCTCTCGGAGTTCCCGGCCGTGCCGGGCACCGACGGGCGCAAGATGTCGAAGTCGTACGGCAACACGATCGACATCGCCGACGATGCGGAAACGACGACCAAAAAAGTCCGCGCGATGATTACCGATCCGCTCAAGGTTCGGCGCAACGATCCCGGCCGGCCCGAAATCTGTCCGGTATTCGCGCTGCATCATCTCGCGAACGCAGCGCGCGTTGCGCTCATCGAGGAGAGGTGCCGGTCGGGCGAGCTGGGTTGCGTCGCGTGCAAAGGCGAGTTGGCCGAGACGCTCAACGCGTGGCTGGCGCCCGTGCGCGCCCGTCGCGCGTCGTTGGATCGCGAACGCGTCGCGCAGATTCTCGCCGCGGGCAACGAGAAAGCGCGGGTCGTCGCCCGCGCGACATTGCGCGACGTTCGCCGCGCCATGAAGTTGGTTCCATGAAGCGTGTTTCGACTTATTTCGACTTAACGGATAGCGCGTTGGAGTTTGGCGAAACGTAACGCACGTGCTGATCGGCCTCGAAGGGCCAGCCGACGCGATCCGCCCGCCGCAGGCTGAGTTCTTCGCCACCCGCCGTTTTGCCAACAGCGTCCGGCGACCCGCGCGACGAGCAACTCGTCGTGGGAAGCCGCCTTTGCGTTTTGAGCGATCCCTTTTGGAATCCGTTACGCGGCGGCCCTTGCCCTTTGGAATCTTAACGGACCGCTTTTTAGTTTAGTTTTAGTCGCACTGGCGGCTCAGAGCGTTTGAAACATAACAAGTGCATCCACGTACTTGCCGCGCGGGTGCAAAAAAGCAAGTGGTAATCGACCGACGATTTCGAAGCCGAGCTTGTGCCATAGGTGTATTGCGCGCTCGTTCGTGCTGATCACAAAATTGAACTGCATAGCTCGGAAGTCATGCTCACGAGCATACTGCAACGAATGTTCGCACATNNGCTACATGCGCACCTCCGCCAAGCTGATTGGCGCGCAGATAATAGGTGCCGACAATCCGTCCGTCTTGATCGGCGACGAACGTCTCGCGGCCCGGTCCCGTCCAATAGGTCAGTCCGTCGTCCTTGCTCATGTCACGAGGCAACGCGTAAGTCTCTCCCGCCCTGATGCACGGTTCAAGGATTTGCCAAATCGCGTCGCGGTCTCCTTGCGTAGAGCGCCTAATGAGCAGCATTTCCCCTCGTCGACGTGACAAATCAGAATCATCCATTCGAGAAGCAACTTTCGGCACGCTCTAAGCCGCGTAGCGTTGTGTTCGCTTGCAAAAGGGAACCGTGTTGGGCACCGGCCCGAGGCGGATTGCATCGGCATTGTCATTGTCATTAAAGAAATAACGTCTGCGCTTCGCACGGCACCGTTTTCCGGCCGCCGAACATGCGTTCGTCCGATATGCGCGCCGCAGCGATCGCGCTTCGTTCAACGTTGTTCCTGGTTCTCTAGCATCGAGACTCATCTTGGGCCAGCGTCCGCGGATCGCTTCTGCGCCCGCTGGGCGATTCACCAATCGATCGTTGGACCTCGTCGTCAACACCCCGCCATTTATGCAGCCAGAGAGCTTCGCCGAAAATGCGTGTTTTACGCAGCCGGCAACATTTGCAAACCCTGCTACTTCTTTGAGCCAATGCTAATTTCCGAGCTGTTCTTCAAGTGGATCAAGCAGCACTTGCGGCATCAAGAAGTTCCTCGGGACGAGCGAAAATGCCGTCCAGACCCAGATCTGGTGCGCCGTCTCAACCTACGTGCTGATCGAGATCAAGAAGGAGCTCAAGCTGGAGGCATCCCTGTACACAATATTACCGATTCTGTCGATCTCCGTCTTCGATTAAGCCCCTATATCACGAGCATTGCAGCCGGAACTGGTCGTCGGCGATATGCAGAACTCCGAGAAACAGTTGCTTTATTCGACTTTTAACCGGACAGTCGTGAATTTCCGAGAGCTAGTGGCAAGTTCCGGCTTTCAGGCAGACCTACTCCCGTAATCAGGCGGCTCTCATTGGCAGCTTGCGTGCGCGTGAAATCATAGGCCGCCACCGCGAAGGTAACCATACCAGCGACGCGCCGTTTGACGCGAACCCGAGCTGTGCGCCCGAACCGTCGACTTCGCCAACCGCAGATCTTCCGACGGCGACCGCCGATTATAGCAGTCGCACTTAGCGCGGAAACTTCGGCAAATATTCACGCAGGCGGGAGAGCATCAATTCGATGTCGGCGATCGAGGCAGCGTACGAGAGCCGGAGATAGCCGCTGCCGGCCGCCCCGAAGCACGACCCGCCCAGCGTGGCGACGCCGGCTTCCTCGAGCAGAAAGCGCGCGAGGTCCTTATCGTCATGCGTGATCTTCGAGACATTGGGGAACGCGTAGAACGCGCCCTCGGGCATCGTGCACGACACGTTCGGAATCGCATTGAGGCCGGCGATGAGCGCGTTGCGCCGCGTGCGAAACGTTTCGTTCATCGCGATCACGTCGTGGTCGGGCCCGGTGAGCGCAGCGATCCCGGCTTCTTGAACGAACGGTGAGACGCACGAGTACGTGTTGTTGGCGAAGAGCGTGACGGTGCGCGCCAGCGTGGGCGGCAAAATGACGTAACCCAACCGCCAGCCCGTCATCGCGTAGGCTTTGGAGAAACCGTCGATGACGATGGTGCGTTCCTGCATGCCGGGTCGCTGCGAGATCGACGCGAACGCCTGGCCATACAGATTGCGGCTGTAGATCTCGTCCGAAAGCACGAGAAAACCATGCCGCTGCGAGAGATCGGCAATCGTCTGCAAGTCGTCGGTCGTGAGCACACCGCCGGTCGGATTATGCGGCGAGTTGAGCACGACGAGCTTCGTGCGCGGCGTGATCTTCGCCGCGAGCTCGTCGAGATCGAGGCGCCAATTTTTCGCTTCATGCAGCTGTACCGCGATCGGTTTCGCGCCCAGATAGCTCGCCGCGGATGCGTACGCGGGATATGCGGGGTCGGCGTAAATGAGTTCGTCGCCCGGGTCGAGTAGCGCCGAAAGCGTATTCCAAATTGCCGGTTTGGCGCCGGGCGAAACGACCACGCTGTCGCGACTGTAGGGCGCGATGCCGCGGAAGCGCGCCGCATACTCGGCGATCGTTTCACGCAGGTCGGCGATGCCGGCCGACGGCGCGTAATGCGTCTGGTTGTTTTCGATCGCGGCGATGCCGGCGGCTTTGATGTGCGCGGGCGTATCAAAGTCCGGTTCGCCGATTTCCATGTGGACGATGTGCCGCCCCAGAGCTTCGAGTTGGCGTGCGCGCGCGAGCACCTCGAAGGCGCTCTCGCTGCCGAGCCGGCTGACGGCCGCGCACAGCGCGTCGGCATGCCAAGCAACTGTCGTCATTCCAGAAATTCCCACTTTTCGATCGTCAAGGTTGGCCCCTCGACGCCGCCGAACCGGCTCTCCCGACGAAGAACACCGCTGCCGGCGGACGTTCCGCGAAAGGCCCGCAAAACGTCTAGCTTCACCGGATTTCCCAGCCGACCCTGGGTTTGCGGCAGCCCGCCCGCGCGATGAACCCGATTCTTGGCCTGGCCTTGACGGGCGCGCTCGTCATCGTCCTCCTGTCGACCAACACGCCCCGGCCGGCGGCGGGTGCTGGGTCTGCCCGTGGCATTGTGCGTGAAATTGCTTTGATTCAGCCGCAGCCCGAGCCCGTCGCGAGTGCGCCGCCGAACCGCGGCGAGAGCCCTCAGCCTCAGCCGGGGAGCCCGCAGCCTCAGCCGGCGGGAAGCCTGTTGCCCGTGCCGCCCGCCCCATCGGGCGAGCCGGTGCCGTCCCCGCTCGAAGCCTCGCCCGCTCCGTCGCTGCCGCCGGGCGCCGCCCCCGCCGGGCCGTCGCCCGCCCCGAGTCCGATCGCCTCGGGGCGTTTCCACCTCCACCGGCCGGGGACGGACGTCGACGGCGATGCGCTCAACGGCAGCATGGCCAGCCAGGCCTACGTCCTCAAAGGCAACGTCACGCTGCACAGCGATCCGAAGATCGACCGCGAGATCGCGGCCGCCAGCGAGAGCGACGATCCGCTCACTCTCACCGCCGATGAAATCGACGCCGACCGCTCCGGCTTCACCTACGTTGCCAAGGGGCACGTGCACTTCGTGCAGGGAACGCGCTCGGGATTCGCCGACCTCGCGATGCTCGACGAACGCAACCATACCTTGGATCTCATCGGGAATGTCGAGGTACTCGAGGGCAACCACCGCACCAAAGCCGCGAAGATGCACTACGACACCCTCACCAAGGACTTCATCGGCTCGGGCAACGTTCGCATTTACGAACCGCTCCCGACGCCGAACCCGAACGTTTCCGCAACACCGCCGCCCAAACACAAGCGCCGCCTGCCACTGTAGTGGCTCGACTTCGCCGGCCCTTCGCCGCAGGGGGCTGCGGCCGAGCCGCTCGTCAAAATTCGACTGCGTTGAACCCGCCGCGTTCGGCCTCGGCCGAGCTGCCGCGTCGGGTAAACCCGACACGCTTCCGGTGAATCGACTTCGTCGACGCTTTGCGATTGCGGCTTCGCTGTACGCCGCCGGTCAGGATTCGACTGCGTCGATCCCATCGCGTTCGGCCTTCGGCCTGCCCATTGCGTTCAATCAGATCGGCGGGATCTTCTTGCCGAAATACTCGGCCAGGATGTGCTGCGCGACCGGCGCTGCGACTTCGGAACCATAGCCGCCGCTCTGCTCCATGTAGACCGCCAGCGCGACCGTCGGATGCGCCGTCGGCGCGAAGGCGACGAACCAGGTCGTGTTCGCAGCGGCGCCGCCCACGCCGATTTCGGCCGTTCCGGTCTTACCGGAAAACGGCAGACCGTCGATCGCCAAGCCGTACGCCGTGCCGCCGGGATCGGTGACCTTGGCCATTCCGGCGCGGACCTCACGCAGCGATTCAGAAGTGACGTTGACGTGCCGGATGATCTCGTGATCGAAGCGCTTGATGATCTTTCCGAGCGGTGAGCGCACCGCCTCGACGATGTGCGGCCGGTAGAGCGTGCCGCCGTTGACGACGGTCGCCGTTACGTCGGCCATCTGCAGCGGCGTCGCTTCCATGGCGCCTTGGCCGATCGCCAGCTGGCAGACGTCACTGGGCTCGAGCGGCAATTTGTACACGCGCATCGACCACTCGTTGGTCGGCCAGTTGCCCTCGAACTCTCCCGGCAAGTCGACCCCCAGAATCGAGTTGAGCCCGTACTGCAGCGCATAGTAGCGCAGGCGGTCGTGCCCGAGCCGATAACCGAGCTGATAAAAGTAGCCGTCCGACGACGCGGCGAGCGCGCGCACGAAATCGGTCGTGCCCAGTCCGCCCGCCGCGATGTCGCGGAACGTGACGCCGTGGCAATCCCAACGCCCTGAATCGTAGAGCACTTGGTTGGGCTCGATCACGCCCGAGCTGATCGCGCCCGAACCGGTCACCATCTTGAAGGTTGAGCCGGTCGGCGATGCGGCACCGATCGCGCGGTCGTACAGCGGTCGCAGCGGATCGGTGATATAGCGCGCAAACTTCGCGCCGCTGATCGGCGTCGCGAAATCGTTGGGATCGAATTCGGGATACGAGGCGAGCGCGAGCACGCCGCCGTCGGCGGGGTCGATCGCGACGACCGCGCCGGCCAGCCGCCGATGCCGGGCTTTGCCCCATTTCGTCAGCATCGCTTTGAGCTGCTTCTCGGCGATGCGCTGCAGTCGCCAATCGATCGTCGTGACGAGTGTGTTGCCCGGCACCGGGTCGACGATGTCGAGCCGTTTGACCAGCGCTCCCGACGCGTTGACCTCGATTTCCTGACCGCCGATTCGCCCGCGCAGGAAGCGATCGTATTGTTTTTCCAGACCGTCTTTGCCGACCACGTCGTTGGGCGAGTAGCCCGCGTGACGCAAGAGTTGAAACTCGTCTTCGGTGATTGCGCCGACGTAGCCGAACAGGTGCGAGCCCTCCCCCTTATAGGGATAGTTGCGCACCGGCTGAGCTTGAAAGTCAACGCCCGGATAATCGTTTTGAGATTCCGCCAGCCGCGCCATTTGCGACGGCGAAAGATCGCTTGCGAGAATGACCGGACCGTAGGGTTCGTAGACGTCGACTTCCTCGAAATTCTTGTAATTGACGCCGCGATGGTGCAGCAGACGGTCCCACAGCAGCGCTTGCGGCACGCCCAAAATCTCGGCCAGCCCGCGCATCGTGGTCTTGATGTCCTTGACTTCGGACGGAATGAGCGCGCACACGAACGACGGGCGGCTGCGCACCATCACGGTCCCGTTCCGGTCGACGATCAAACCGCGCGGCGCCGCGACCGGGATGAGTTCGATCTGGTTGGCGCGCGCCGCCGCGGCGAAATCTTCCCCGTCGAAAATCTGGACTTGCGTGAGCCGGAAGACGATCGCGGCGAGCGCGAGCACGAGCGCTGCGATGAAGCCCGCCAGCCGCGTTGACAGTGGTCCCTTGACGGCGTGCGAACTCACGGATAGCGTTCGACCGTCATGCGATCAGTGATGAAACGATCGCGCAAGACCAGATAGATCACCGCAGCGACGCCGGTCATCGTCGCCTGCCAGATCGCAGCGTGAGCATGCGCTACGGCGAAGCCGGCCGGGTAGCCCTCCAAGCTCATGACGCCCCAAAACAACGCATCGCGCAGCAGTACGGCGATCGCGACGAGCGCGCCCAGCATGGCGAAACCGTCGGAGAAAAACGTGCGCGAGATTCCGCCCACCGCCAGCGCCGTCACGGTCGTCGCGATCGTCCAAGCGCCGGCCGTTCCGGCGAAGCAATCTTCAAGCAGCCCCGCGATGAGGCCGAAGAGCGCACCGCGCCGGGCGCCGAGCTTGGCCGCATAGAGCACAACGGCGATCGTAACGAGCGACGGCACCGCACCGTGGAACACCATGAACTGCGCGAACGTCGTTTGCACGAACAAGGCGATGAGCACCAGACCAATCGACGGGGCAAGCGCCGGACCGGCGACGACCTCGATCGAGCGGAAGCTATTTCGCAAGGACCAAGACGCGGCTGAGCGCCCCGAATTCGACCGCCGGCTCGACGATCGCCGTTTCGTAAAGCGCACCGGCGTTCGGCGGCGCGATCTGTGAGATGCGGCCGATCGGCGTTCCGGCGTGAAACGAACGGCCTTCGCCGGTGACCACCACGTCGCCGACGCGCAGTTTGGCATCCTGGGAAACGTACTGAAGTTTTACGCGCGTTTGCGTGCCGACGGCGATCGACCACCAGCGGCCGCGCTGAATTACGGCCGGAAGCTTGCTGGCGGCGTCGACGATCAACAGCACTTTGCTCGAAAACGGCGCGACTTCGATGACGCGTCCGACGACACCGTCGGCGGTGACGACGCCGTCGTCGCGCGCAATTTTATCTTTCGAACCGCGATCGATCGTGATGACGTGCTGCGTGGCTTCGGGATCGTAGCCGATCACGGTCGCCGGGACGCCGCCGGGATGCTTAAGCGCCGCGAGCGCGACGTCACGCTCGGCCGGCACCCGCGCGAGCGCTTCGTTCAAGAGGCCATTCTCGTCGCGCAGGCGCGCGTTCTGGCTCCGCAACGCCGCGTTGTCGCGCGCGAGCTGCGGCAGGTTGACGGCGGTCGAAACGCCGCTGCGCAGGCCGCCGGTGACAAGGGCAACCGCGAGCTGCGCGTACGTCGAGATCGCCGTAACGGTTGCGGTAATCGGGCTCGTACGGCCTTGCCGGGCGAAATCGATCTGAAGCAATGCAAGGAGAGCGGCCGCAATAACGATGCCGATTACCGCGAATAGCCTTCTCTCATCCCGATACGTAGAGATTGATACCACCTCGTCAGCCGGTCTGCTTGTGGCTTGAGCCGTTCAAGCAAACTTGGCGACGCGAGAATGACTCCGGCGCCTCGCGCAACACACGTCAACGGATCATCGGCAACCGTCGTCGGCACATTCGTGCGTGCACTCAACTCGCCTGCGAGGCCGGCGATGAGCGCGCCGCCACCGGTGAGCGTGATCCCCGTCTCGAGCAGGTCGGAAGCGAGGTCGGGCGGCGTCTGCTCAAGGATCGACCAGCACGCGCGCGCGATCTGGTCGAGGCCGTCCGCCATTGCTTCGCCGACGAGCGTCTCATCGACGATGCGGCGTCCGGGTCGCATCGCGGCGATATCCGTGCCGGCCACCGAATACGGCTCGCGCCCCGGCGCGCGGCCGGCGTAGCCGCGCTCGATCTTGATGCGCTCGGCCGTGAGCGGGCCGACGGCGAAGCGTTCGTTGCGCAACCGCGCGGCGATCGCCGCGTCGAAGGTGTCGCCGCCAACTTTGATCGAGTGCAGGCCGACGACGCCGGTCATCGAGAGGACCGCGATTTCCGTCGTTCCGCCGCCGATGTCGACCACCATGCGGCCGCGTGTTTCGGCGATGTCGAGGCCGGCGCCGACGGCCGCCGCGACGGCCTGCGGCACAAAACACAGAATTCGCGGCCCGGCTGCCTTGATCGCCTCCTCGACCGCCTTGCACTCGATGTCCGTCGCGCAGCCCGGTACGCAGGCGATGATTCGCGGCGCGATTCGCGGCCGGGATTGCATCGCCCGGTCGACGAGCGTTTCGATCAATGCATGCGCGCCGCGAAAATCGGAGATCGTACCGCCGCGCAGCGGCCGTACGACGCGGATCCGGCCGGGGGCGCGCCCGTCGAGTTCTTTGGCGGCCGAACCGACGGCGATGATCGAATCATCGCTGACCCGATAGGCGACGACGGATGGTTCGCTGACGATGACGCCGTTACCGTATTCGAAAACAACCGTGTTCGCCGTCCCGAGATCGATGCCGAGATCGGGACTAAATGTCGAACGAAGCGTTCCGGACAAACTCATGCGCGAACCTCGGCAGGACGAATGACCCCTGTCTTATCTCTCACATCGGGCGGGCGTAATTCGTATCCGATTTGAGGCAGCGCTTGCGCAAACGCCGTGAGCGGGAAACCGACGACGGTGAAATAATCGCCGTCGATGCGCTCGACGAGCGTCGCGGCAAAGCCTTGGATACCGTAGGCGCCCGCTTTGTCGAGCCCGTCGCCGCCGGCGACATACGCATCTATCGTATCGGAACTCAACGCGGCGAAGGTAACGCGCGTCGTGCGGCATGCAGCCGCAGTGCGCCCGCTGCTGTCGTCGCGCAACGCAAACGCGGTGTGAACGCTGTGCTCGCGGCCGGAAAGGCGTTCGAGCATCGAGCGCGCTTCGGCGCGATCGAGCGGCTTGCCGAGGGCGACTCCGTCAAGGTCGACGACGGTATCGGCGGCGACGATTGGGAATTTCGACTCGGGCGCACCGGCCGCTTTGCCGTGCGCGTGTGCGATGGCAAGTTCGCGCGGCGTATGATCGGCCAGCGGCAATTCGAAATACGAACTTGCCACGACCGTGACGCGCAAACCCAGCGACGTCAGCAGTTCGCGCCGGCGCGGTGACGCGCTTGCGAGCGCGAGGTGGTGGAGCGGCTGCAATTTCTTAGGAATAAATTCATTTTATGGTGTGCTCGCGTACATGGCAAGCGCAATTGTCGAGAATGCAACGCGGGCGGCCGTAACTTAACCGAGATCGTTGCGCAAAACGTCTTCGGGACGTTCGCCGCGGACGACGCGGCGATGCGAGCCGTTCGCTGCGAAGACAACGGGCGGGCGGCCGAAACGATTGTAGTTGCTGGCCATGCTATAGGTGTAGGCCCCCGTCGTCCGCAGCGCGACGAGGTCGCCGGCGCGCAGATCGCCGGGCACCATGACGTCGCCCAGCCGATCGTTTTCACACGATCGTCCGCATAACGTCGCGGGGTGTGCCGGCTCGATCGCCGCCGAATCGACGACGTCGAGATGATGGTGCGCGCCATACAGCGCGGGCCGCGGATTATCGGCCATCCCGCCGTCGACGATGACGAAGCGCCGGCGGCCTTGGCGTTTGACCGCGACGACGCCGTAGAGCGTCGAGCCCGCGCGCGCGATCAGTGCGCGGCCGGGTTCGATCGCCACGCGATACGGCGTGCCGGCGACGCGCGCCGCCAACTCGGCGGCAAGCACGTCGAGGTCGAGCGCGCGCGCGTCGGCCGGCGTCGCCTCGATGCCCATTCCCCCGCCGGCGATGAGCTGCGTGACGGGATGTCCCTGCGCGCGTGCGGCATCCGCCCACTCGACGAGCAGACCAAGGTTGTCGACGAACGGCGGCGCGTCGATGATGCCCGAGCCGATGTGGCTGTGCAAGCCGATCAATCGAAGTTGCGGCCGGGCCGCGAGGACGCCGAACGTGTTCAGCACGTCCGCGGCCGCGATGCCGAACTTCGTGTTTTCACCGCCGGTACGAACGTACTCGTGCGTGTGCGCTTCGATGCCGGTATTGATCCGCAGCATCACGTCGACGGGCGGTCCGCCGGCCGCGAGGAACGCTAGCCGCTCGAGTTCTTCGGCGTTGTCGATCACGTCGAACGCGACGCGGCGTTCAACGATCGCCGCGAGTTCGAGGTCGGTTTTTCCACACCCGTGAAAATAGATGCGTTGCGCGGGCATGCCCCCGCGCTCGGCCGTCAGCAGCTCGCCCAGCGAGCACACATCGAGCCGCAGTTTCGTCTGCGCGATGAATTCAACGAGGCCGATGCACAGGAACGCCTTGGCCGCGTAGCCGACGGTGATTCCGCGCCCGCCGAAGGCGCGCTCGAAGCGGTCGACTTCCAGGCCCAGTTCATCGGTGTCGATGATGTGCAGCGGCGTGCCGTAGGTCGCGGCAAGTTCGCGCACCGGGACTCCGCCGATCGACTCATCCATACGGGGCGCGCACGCTAACGGTAAAGTTTCCATTCCTCGATGTATCGATAGACGGGCTCAGGAACAAGGTAGCGGACACTGCGCTCCGCACCGAGCCGATTACGGATGAGCGTCGCGGATTCCGCTACGAGCGGAAGATCGAGCATGCGCACCTTGGCGCGCAGGTCAAGTGCCAAGTCCGCGAGCGCCAGATCGAGTTCGGCGGCCGTGACGTCGCCGCGCGGTGCGACGACGAGGGCGCGCAGCTGCGCCAAGATATTCTCAAGCCGGTTCCAGCGCGAACGAACGAGCGAGTCGCCGC
Organism: Candidatus Velthaea versatilis; assembly: GCA_003134035.1. Lineage (GTDB taxonomy): Bacteria > Vulcanimicrobiota > Vulcanimicrobiia > Vulcanimicrobiales > Vulcanimicrobiaceae > Velthaea > Velthaea versatilis. Next base: position 61,737 of record PLAE01000196.1, on the reverse strand, counting down.
CCACGATGAAGTGCAGCTCGTCATTTGGGTAGCGCTCGCGCAGCAGCGGCAACAGATCGGCGGTGTAGCCCGTCGCTTCGGGCCGCAGGTCGCTCTCATCGAACGCGAAGGCCGGGTTCGCGGCGATCGCTAGCCGTACCATCGTCGCGCGCTGGTGCGTCGTCGCGACGGGCTCGCCGCGGTGCGCGCCGGCGCGCGTCGGCACGAACACGACTTTGTCGAGGCCGATGTCGTCGCGCACCGCTTCGGCCACAAAGAGATGTCCGTTATGAATTGGATCGAAGCCGCCGCCGAAGATGCCGATATTCATCCGCCGCTAGCTGTAAGTGAATTCGACGCCCGCGACGCGCACCGTGTCGCCGTCGCTGACCCCGAGTTCACGCAGGCGCTTCTCGACGCCGAGCTTGGCCAGGACTTGCTCGAAACGCAGCAGCGCTTCGTCCGATTCGAAGTCGGTCATCTGCGCGAGGCGTTCGATGCGCTCGCCGCTCACGACGAACACGCGGCCTTCGACGCGGACCTCGAACGGCTCGTTCGGGGCGAGATCGATCGTCGCCGGTTCGGGTGTCGCGATGGTCGGCGGCGGCAGCGCGCGCACGATGTCCCAGGCGGCGAAGAGGAGTTCGCGCACGCCTTCACCGGTGGCCGCCGAGATGCCGCGCAAACCGGGGATCTCGGGCGCCAATTCCTCGAAGCGCTCGCGCGCCTCGGGAACGTCGAGCTTGGTGATCACCGGGATGAGCGGTTTCTCGAGCAAGGCCGCATTCCAGGCGCGCAGCTCGTGCTCGATCGTAGCCTTGTCGGCGAGCAGCTCGGCGCGGCTGCGGGCGCCGTCGATGAGGTGCACGAGCACCCGCGTGCGCTCGACATGGCGCAGAAAACGGTCGCCCAGGCCCGCGCCCTCGGAGGCGCCTTCGATGAGACCCGGCACGTCGACCACCACGAACGATTCGTCGACGCCCATGCGGACCACGCCGAGCTGCGGTTCGAGCGTGGTGAACGGATAGTCGGCAACTTTCGGCCGCGCCGCGGAGACGACCGACAGGAGCGTCGACTTTCCGGCGTTGGGCAAGCCGATGAGGCCGGCGTCGGCCAGCAGTTTAAGTTCCAAGCGCAGGACGCATTTTTCGCCCGGCTGGCCCTTTTCGGCGAAGTGCGGCGCCTGGCGCGCGCTGGTCGCGAAATGCTGGTTGCCTTGCCCGTAGCGGCCGCCCTTCGCAACGAGGGTCCGTTCCCCCGGGGCGCTCATGTCGGCAAAGAGCCGCTCGCTGCCCGCGGCGCCCTCGACGTCGATCGGCGCCCGATAGACTAGCGTGCCGATCGGCACCGGGATGATGAGATCGGTGCCCGAGCGGCCGGATTTGTTGGAACTCGAGCCGGCGTTGCCGGATTCCGCCGCCAAGTGTTTCTTGAAGCGGAAGTCCACCAGGGTGCTTAGGTTCGGCGTTGCTTCGAGGTAGACGTTGCCGCCGCGGCCGCCATCGCCGCCGGCCGGCCCGCCCATCGGGACGTACTTTTCGCGTCGCCACGCGACAACGCCGTCGCCGCCGTTTCCGGCCGAGACCGTGATGGTCGCTTCATCGATGAACTGCACCGTCAGGCGCTCGGTACATCAAAAAGAGCCCGTTGGGCTCCTTTTGGACAAGCGCGCGAAGCCGTCACCCGAACTACGGGCAGCTCGGGCGCGACCCGAAAACGACGGCGCAGTCCACTATAACGCGGCCGGGACGACGTTGACGTGCTTGCGGTTGCGCGCGCTCGTGAACGATACGTGGCCCTCGACGAGCGCGAAGAGGGTATGATCCTTACCCATGCCGACGCCGAGCCCCGGGTAAAACTGGGTGCCGCGCTGGCGCACGATCACGTTGCCCGGCACGACAAGTTGCCCGCCGAAACGCTTGACGCCCAGCCGCTGGGCATTCGAATCGCGACCGTTGCGGGTCGAGCCGGCACCCTTTTTGGACGCGAAAAGCTGCAGATCGAAGAAGAACATAACCCTGGGATTGTACCAGAGACCGCCGTGCTGCCGCAACCGTCGCCGCCGTTCGTTCGCGCGGCGGCTCAATCCCGAGCCAGCAGCCCCAAGACCGCACCGACGGCATTCGCGAACGCGTGCTCGTCGACGGACTGCGACGAATTGTTGAGCGTCGCCGAGAAGCAGAACGTCGCGCCCGCGACGGTCGTCGCCTGGGTCGTGAAGTTGATCACCCCCACATCGGAGCCGCCCTTGAAAGCGACCCGCGCGAACCGCGCCGCGTCGGCGATGCCCGGGTTGATCGTCATAAGCGGGAGATCGGCGACCCGCCCCATGAGCCGGCACAAATCGCGCACGCTATAGTGCCACTCGATGCCAAGGGTCGGCTTCGATTCGATGTCGGCCGGGGCGGGCAGCGGCAGTCCGTCGATTCGGGCCAGAACCGCTGCCCGCGCCGACGGCGAGGCGGCGGCAAGGTACGCGTCGCGTAGCGCGGCGGCGCCCTTCGATTTGAGGGTGAAGGCTTGGCGGGTCGTGAGAAACGGCTGATTCGATTCCGCGTAGCGGGCGAGCGCGTCCGGTCCGGCGATCCGAATGAGCGCGTCGGCGGCGGTGTTGTCGCTGATGGAAATCATTTGGGCGGCATACGTCGCCAGGGTAACCGGCAGTCCGTTGGGCCAGCCGGCCATCACGCCGCTGGGCAGGCTTTTCCAGGCGGGATCAAGCGGAACGACTTCGTCCCAATGCCGCCGGCCGGCTGCGATCTCGTCGCCAACGGCCGCGAGCACGGCTAATTTGAAGGCCGAACCGACCGCCTGCGGCGTCGCCGGATCGTGCGCCGCGCGTTCTGAGCGGCCGTCCGTTCCGACCGTAAGGAGGTAGGTAACGCTGCCATCCAGATGCCGGAATCGATCCAGCGCGTCGTCGAGCGACGACGCCGCAATAACCGGCGGCCGGAAGAACAGGCCGTCGATTTTTGCCTCGCCGTCGAGGTGGATGCGCACCTCGTCGGTTCCCTTCTCGAAGTGCGCGGTGTAGACACCCTTGGCTCCGTCGACGCTGCGGTAGGCCCCGAGGGCGGCTCTGAGCTGAGCCACGATGGCGTCGACTTGAGCCGGGGAAACCTGGGCCAGAAACACTGCGGCGAACCACGCCGGGTCGGCGTGTCCGCCGCGCAGCAGCGCATCGACGCGGTCGCGCGCCGCATCGGCCGCCGGGCTCGCGCTCGGCGTGGGGGACGCGGAGACCGCCGACGCCGGCGTCGAGCCCTCGGGCGTCATGGGCTGGGCTTGCGCGCCTGCCGGAGCGGCGAGTCCGGCGACGAAAACAGCGACGAAAACGGCGGCCAGCACACGAACGAAAATCCGCTCGTTGCGCAGCGCGCTCCTTTCGTCTTTTGTTCGTCCATGCGCCGTTGGTTCGGGTTCAGTGCGGTGTGCCGGAAACCGCTCCGCTCGCCGTCTCACGCGTACTGGCGCGCAGGCGGATCGCCGACCGCGGACGCAGCGTGACGAGCGGCTCGATGCCGATCTCGGCGGGGTCGAGCGCCTCGAAGCGCAGGCGCTGCGCGATGACCGCGATCAGCAGCACGCCTTCCATCCACGCGAACGACTCGCCGATGCAGCGCCGCACGCCGCCGCCGAACGGGAAATAGGCGAAGCGCGGCGGCGCCGGGCCGCTCCAGCGTCCGGGCTCGAAACGCTCGGGTTCCTCCCAGTACCGCGGATTGCGCTGGGTGACGAGCTGGCTGGCGAGAACCACCGAGCCGCGCGGAACGGTATACTCGCCGATCGACGTGTCGCGCAGCGCGCGCCGGCCGAGCACCCAGGCTGGCGGATACAGCCGCAGCGCTTCGGCGAACACGTCGCGGGTGTAACGCAATCGGGGCAAGTCGGCGGCTTCGGGCAGGCGTCCGCCGAGCACCGCGTCCAGCTCTTCGCCCAACCGCCGGGCGGCGGGCGGGTTGCGGGCCAGCAAGTACCACGTCCAGCTCAGCGCGTTCGCGGTCGTTTCGTGGCCGGCCAGGAACAGCGTCATCGCTTCGTCGCGGATTTGGACGTCGTCCATCGCGGCGTCGCCGTCGCGGGCCGCGAGCAGCATGCCGAGCAAGTCGTCCTGGCCGGCGGCGGGTCCCGCTCGGCGCGCGGCGATCAGGCCATAGATCACGCGATCGAGCTCGGCCCGGGCCCGGTTGAAGCGCCGCGTCACCGGCAGCACCGGCAGCGCGTCGAACAGTTCGCTGAAGGTCGACAGGGACGCGGGAAATGCGCGCAGCGCGGCGGTCAGCGCGGCGCGGATCGTTTCCGTTTGTCCGGCGACGTCGCTGGTGAACAGCGTCGCGGCGGCGATGGTCAGCGTGAGACGGGTCATCTCGGCGTCGAGTTCGAGGACGCTGCCGGAGCGCCACGCCGCGATCTGCTCGCTCGTCGCCGCGACCATTTGGCTGCCGTAGCCCGCGATGCGCTCTTTATGGAACGCCGGCTGCATCATCCGCCGCTGCCGCAGATGCAGCGGTTCTTCGCTCGAGAGCAGGCCGTTGCCCAAGAGCCGCTTGAGCCGCTCGATGCCGCGGCCCTTCCGGTAGTGGCCGGCCTGCAGAACGAAGGCTTCTTCGATGAGCACGGGGTCGTCCAGAAAGTAAAAGTGCCGGCCGAAGAACGTCCAGTGGGCGATCCCGCCGTAGCGCGCGGCGACGCCGGCGAGGAAAATCGGGATCTCGCGCAGGTCCGTGCCGCCGCCCATGCTGCGCATGCCGCGCATCGCTTCGAGGGAGGAGGGGCCGGGCGGGACGCGCAGGGCGGTCATGCTCCATAATATGAGGCGCGCACGGCGAGGTTTCGGGCTTGCACGGCGACGGCAACCAAGTCAGAACGCGGCGGCCGCGCAGGGCGCGCGCCGTCCGGCGCGTATGTCGTGAAGGTTTTGGAGAAACGACGCGTCGTGATCACCGGCTTGGGAGCGGTGACACCCCTAGGTAACGACCTCGAGACATTTTGGGAGGCGCTCATCAACGGGCGCTCGGGGGTCGGTCCGATCACGGCCTTCGACTCGAGCAAGTTGCGCACCCACATTGCCGCTGAAGTAAAGAACTTCGATCCCGACAAGCTCATCGGGCGCAAGGAAGCCCGCCGGATGGATCGCTACGCGCAGTTCGCTTCGGTCGCCGCCGACGCCGCGATCGCCGACGCCGGCTTTCCGGCCGATCCGGCGATCCGTCAGGAGACCGGCGTGATCTTGGCCACCGGCATCGGCGGTATCATCACCGTCGAGGACACCACCCGCGCCGTCACCCCGACGGGCGCCTACGACCGCATCTCGCCGTTCTTCGTGCCGATGCTCATGGCCAATGCCGCGTCGGGCAATGTCTCGATGAAGCACGGGCTGCGCGGGCCGACGTTTTCGGTTGCCAGCGCCTGCGCCAGCTCGAACGACGCGATGGCCGTAGCTTACATGAAGATCGCGTTCGGCGACGCGATCGCGATGGTGACCGGGGGGGCCGAAGCCACGGTGATCGGCACGGCGATGGGCGGCTTCGATTCGATGAAGGCGCTCTCGGCGCGCAACGCCGAGCCCGCGCGCGCGTCGCGGCCGTTCGATAAGAACCGCGAGGGCTTCGTGCTCGGCGAAGGCGCCGGCGCGCTGATCTTCGAGGAACGCGAATTCGCGCTGGGGCGCGGCGCGCGGATCTACGCCGAAGTGCTCGGTTACGGCGAGTCGGCCGATGCCTACCACATCGCGCAGCCCGATCCCGAATCCAAGGGCGTGGCGCTGGCCTTCACGCGCGCGCTGCGCAGCGCGCGGCTGCGGCCCGATCAGGTCGATTATATCAACGCGCACGCGACCTCGACGCCGCTGGGCGATTTGGCCGAATCGCAGGCGATCGAGCGCGTTTTCGGCGAGCATGCCTTTGTGCTCGCCGTGAGCTCGACCAAGTCGATGCACGGCCATCTGCTCGGCGCGGCGGGCGCGGTGGAGGGGATCGCCAGCGTGCTCGCGATCAACCGCAGCATCATCCCGCCCACGATCAACTACGAGACGCCCGATCCGGAGTGCCGGCTCGATTACGTGCCCAACGTCGCGCGGCGCGTGAACGTCGACATCGCGATGTCGAGCGGTTTCGGTTTCGGCGGCCACAACGCGGTGATCGTGTTCGGAAAGCACGCCGCGTGAAGCGGACGGCGGCGGACGCCCGGTGCCGGGCCTAAATGCCGGGTGAGGCGCGGCGGCGCCGGCTGCGCGCGCTGCTCAAACTCAGTGCTGCCGAGGGCGTCACGCCGGCCGCGATCGAGCCGGCCTTCGTCCATGAATCCGCGGCGCGCGAGAGTGCCGGGCCGTCCAACGAGCGGCTCGAGTTCTTCGGCGACGCGATCCTGGGGTTCATCACCGCGCGCTATCTTTTTATGACGTACCCCGGCAGCAGCGAGGGCGAACTCGCGCGCCGCAAAAGCGCGCTGGTCAGCGGCGAAGCCTGCGCGCGGACGGCTCGCCGACTCGCGTTCGGCGAACTCGTCGTGCTCGGCGCGGGGATGGAGTCCGACGCCGGGCGCAACAACACCTCGATCCTGTCCGATGCGTTCGAGGCGTATCTCGCGTCACTCTATTTCGCGACCGATTTGCCGACCGTCGCGGCGTTCGTCGAGCGCGAACATTTGGCACCGAGCGACCGCAGCGAAATGGCCGAAGCGGACGCGAAGTCGGCGCTGCAGGAGCTGACGCAGGCCCGGCGCATCCCGCTGCCGATCTACCTCGAACGAGCCGAAGGACCGGCGCACGACCGACGCTTTACGTCGCAGGTGCGGGTCGGCGATGAGATCCTCGGCGAAGGCATCGGCTCGTCCAAGAAAGCCGCGCAGCTCAGCGCGGCGGCGATGGCGCTCGCCGCATTGCGCGCGCGAAATCCTCCTGAGGCACCGCCGCCGCCGGCGTCGAACGAGACCGCAGGCGACGCGGCGCCCGGCGGTCGCGTGATCGCGTTTCGCGCGCGTTCCAAACGCAAGCCTAATCCCAAATCGAAAGCACCCATTTAACGCATGCGGTTCACGTCGCTCAAGGTCTTTGGATTCAAGACGTTCGCGGAAGCAACGACGCTCGAATTCATTCCCGGCATCACCGCCGTCGTCGGCCCCAACGGATCGGGAAAATCGAATCTCGTCGACGCGATCCGCTGGGTGCTCGGCGAGCAGTCCTCACGCAGCCTGCGCTCGCAGAAGATGGAAGACGTCATCTTCGCGGGCAACACCGGCCGCAAGCCGCTGGGCATGGCCGAAGTGACGCTGACGTTCGACAACGAGGATCGCGCTCTGGCGCTCGACTATGCGCAAGTGCAGATCACGCGCCGGGCGTATCGCGCGGGCGAGTCGGAATACTTCATCAACCGCAATCACGTGCGTTTGCGCGACGTGGTCGAACTGCTGATGGGAACGGGTCTGGGCCCCGGCTCGTACGCGATCGTGTCGCAGGGGCAGATCGATGCGATTCTGTCATCGAAGCCGACCGAACGCCGCTCGCTCTTTGAGGAGACCGCGGGCATCGCGAAGTTTCTGGCGCGCAAATCCGAAGCGCTGCGGCGCCTCGACGGCACCGAACAGAACGCCATCCGGGTCAACGATCTCATCGCCGAACTCGAGCGCCGGATCCCCGAACTCGACGCGCACGTGCGCCGCGCCAAGCGCTACCGCAAAGTGTCGGCGCGGCTGCGCGATCTCGAGATTCTGTCGTTCTTGCGCGCGAGCGCCTCGCGCCGGGCCGAGCGCGACCGCGTCGGCGGCGAATTGCGCGCGCTCGACGAAGCGGCCGCGAGTGCGGCGGCCCGCGTCGCGGTGCTGGGCGCCGAACTCGCGGTGCTGCGCAACACGCTTTACACGCTCGAACTCGAACTCGAGACCAAACGCGAGGCCGCCCAGGCCGCGCGCGCGGCGCTGGCGCGCTTCGAGGCCGACTGCGCCGCGGCCATCGCGCGGCGCGACGCCCTCTTGAGCCAGTCGTCGTCCTCGGTCGCCGATCACGAACGCGTCGAGTCCGAGCGGGTCAACCTGCGCTCGACCATCGACGGGCTCGACGAACGGCTGGCCGCCCTGGGCCCGCTGGCCGACGACGTGCGCGCACGCGAGACCGCGGCCTATGCCGCCGTCGCGCAGGCGCGCCACACACTCGATGCGATCTACAACGAGCTGCGCGCGGTCGAAGCGCTGGCCGCCGAACGCGCGGCGAGCGAAGCCGAACGCCGGGCGCAACTGCACAGCGCGCAGACCGAGATCGACCGGCTCGATGCCGAGATCGGACGCGCGGCCGCGGAGCTCGAGAAGAACCTCGCGCAAGCCGAACTCGCGCGCGCCGGCGTTGACGAACGCGAAGCGCTCGTGACCCACTACGAAAGCGAAGCGAGCGCGCAGCGCAAAGCGGCAGCGGCCGCCCAAGCCGGGGGCGATGCGGCCGCCGCGCGGGTCGCCGAACTGCAGACGCGTTACCGCGCGGTCGCCAACGACCTGGCCTCGGCCGAAGCGCGCCTGCACACGATCGAAGAGCTCGAAGCCAACCTCGAAGGGCACGTGCCGGGCACGCGCGCCGTGGTCGAAGCGGCGGCGCGCGGCGAACTGCGCGGTCTGCACGGCGTCGTCTCGAATCTCATCGAAGTCGACGAAGCGTACGCCCGCGCGCTCGACGTGGCGTTCGGCGCCGGGCTCTCGAATCTGGTCACCGCGACGTCCGAAGACGCCGAGCGCGCCGTGGCGTACTTGCGCGAACGCGAATTGGGACGTGCGACGTTCTTGCCGCTCGACACGCTGGCGGCGCGCGAAGGCCACACGCTGCGCGCGCTCGCCGGCCGGCCAGGCGTAATCGGCTACGCGCACACGCTGGTTCGCGCGGCGGCGCCCTACGTCGGCATCGTCGCGTTTCTCGTCGGCCGGATCCTGATCGTCGATGCGCTGCCGACCGGGATTCGGCTCGTGCGCGGCGAGGGGTTTCGCGATTCGATCGTCACGCTCGAGGGCGAACAGATTCTGGGCGGCGGCGCGATCACCGGCGGCCGCTACCGGCGCGAGCGCTCGATTCTGGGACGCCGCGCGCAGGCCCAGTCGCTGCGCGAACGCATCCCGGGTCTGCGCGCCGAACTCGAAGCGATCGAACGCGACGGCAATGCGGCTCGCGGTGCCGTCGCTGCCGGCACCCTCGAACGCGAAGCGGCGATGCACGCCGCGGCCGCGGCCGAGATCGCCCTGCGCGAGGTGCGCACGCAGCTCGAGGCGCTCGCCGCCGACATCGGCCGCTTGGGCGCCGAAGGCGATGCCGCAGCGCAGCGCAGCGCCGCGATGCAGGCGGCGCGCGAAGCGACCGCCGCGCGGCTGCGGGCGCTCGAAGGCGTCGCCGACGATCACGTCGATCTCGACGTGCAGCGCGGTCAGCTCGAAACGGCGCTGGCTGCCGCGCGCGACAACATCGCAAGCGTCGAAGCGGCGCACGCGCTAGTCGTGGCCGAGGCGAGCACCCTGCGGGAAGCGTCGGCCGCGCTGGGCGCGCAGCGCGAGGGCGCATTCACGCGCCTGGGACTGCTCGACGCGAACGTCGAACGCGCCGCCGCCGCGCGCGAGCATATGCTGCGCGAACTCGAGCTGCTGCGCGACCGGATCGTGACGCTCGAAGCGCAGCTTGGAAGCGCGCGCGGCACCGTCGCCGCCGCCGACGCCGCGGTCGAAGCCGCGCGCCGCGGCCGCGAAGCGAGCGGCGACCAAGCCGCTCAGAAGGAAGCCGCCGAGCGCCTTGCGCAGCGCGAGGAGCGTGAAGCCGGCGCCGCCGGCGAAGACCGCCGCCGGCGCTTGGCCGAGATCGATGCGGAGCTCGGGATGCTGCAGACGAGTTTCGCGCAGAATCCGGCCGGCGACGAGGAGCTGCGCGACGTCACCGAGCGCTATGCGCAAGAGGCCGACGATGTCGTCGACGAGCTGCCGCGGCTGCGTGAAGAATTGGCGCGCTTGGCGAACGTCAACTTGAACGCCGAGGCCGACCGCGCGCAATTAGCCGAGCGCGAAGCGTTCCTGCGCGCCCAGCTCGACGATCTGAGCCGGGCCCGCGAGACGCTGCTCGCGACGATCAAAGAGATCGAGACGGCCTGCCAGACCGTGTTCAACGAAACGTTCGATGCCGTGCGCGTGCAGTTCGAGGAGATGTTCGCGCGGTTGTTCCCGGGCGGTGTGGCCAAGATGTGGCAGACCAATCCGGACAATCTCTCCGAAACGGGGATCGAGATCGCCGTCGCTCCGCCGGGAAAGAAAATGACGGCGCTGCCGGCGCTCTCGGGCGGCGAGCGCGCGATGACGGCGGCGGCGTTGATCTTCGCCCTCATCCGGGTCAAGCCGTCGCCGTTCTATCTGCTCGATGAAGTCGATGCCGCGCTCGACGATGCGAACGTCGACCGGCTATCGGCGATGATTCGCGAAGTCGCGTCGGCGGCCCAAATTCTCGTCGTCACCCATAACAAGAAAACGATGGAGCTGGCGTCGCGCATGTACGGGGTTACCATGGCCGAACCCGGCGTGAGCTCGATTATCTCCGCCACCCTCGACGCGGCGCCGGCTACGGCGCACCCCGAGATCGATGAACTACGCGAACCCGCTCTCGTCTCCTGATCCCGAGGCGGCCGGGATGCCGTCAGCGCCGATCGGGGCCGCCCTCATCTCGGTGTACGATCGCACCGGGGTGGCGGAATTGGCCGCGGCGCTGAGCGCGGCGGGCGTGCCGATCTATGCCACCGGCGGGACGTGCAGGCATCTGTCCGCGGCCGGGATCGATGTGCGCGACGTCGGCGATCTCACCGGCTTTCCGTCGCTCTTCGACGGCCGGGTAAAAACGCTGCACCCCAACGTGTTCGGCGGCATTCTCGCCGATCGCACGAATCCCGAGCACGTCGCCGAGGCGCAGCGCTACGGTGTCCCGTCGATCGCGGCGGTCGTCGTTAACCTTTATCCGTTCGAGTCGACGGTCGCGCGCGAGGAAGCGACGCTCGAGGAAGCGATCGAACAGATCGACATCGGCGGGGTCTCGCTGCTGCGCGCCGCGGCCAAGAACTTTACCAACGTTAGCGTCTTGAGCGACCCCGCGCAGTATCCCGCGTTCATCGCGGCGCTCCCGGCCGGCGGCCTCGATCTCGCTGCGCGGCGGACGCTCGCGACGCGCGCCTTCGAGCGCACCGCCGAATACGATAGCGCGATCGCGCGCTATCTCGAAGCGGGCTTGATCGCGGGCGACCTGCCGGGCTCGCTGGCGCTCACGATTCCGATCGAACAGCCGCTGCGCTACGGTGAGAATCCGCAGGACCGCGCGGCGTTCTATCTGGCGCGCGAAGCGAAGCTGCCCGAGCAACTGTGGGGCAAGACGCTCTCCTACAATAATCTGCTCGACCTCGACGCGACGTTGCGGCTGCTGGTCCGCGCACCCTACGGCATCGCTCCGGCGGCGGTAACATATACGCACCGCGCGGCGATCGTCAAGCACACGGTGCCCTGTGGTGTCGCCCAACGCGGCAGCGTCGCCGATGCGGTGCGCGAAGCGCTCGACGCCGACCCGGTATCGGCCTTCGGCGGCATCATCGCCGTCGATGGCGAGGTCGACGCGGCGACCGCCGCGGCACTCGGCGAGTTCTTTTTGGAGATCGTCGCCGCGCCCGGCTTCACGGACGACGCGCTCGACCTGCTCAAGAAGAAAAAGAACCTGCGGATTATGCGCTATTCGCGCGGCATGCCCGAGCGGATCGCGCAGGAGCTGCGCGTGCGTTCGGCACTGGGCGGGGTGCTGGCCGAAGACGACGACCCGCAAGCCGCGCCCGAGCGCTGGCATGTCGCCTCGCGGCGTCAGCCCTCGGCGAGTGAATGGATCGATCTCGCCTTCGCGTGGGATGTCGTGCGGCACGTGAAGTCCAACGGGGTCACGATCGTGCGTGACGGGATCACGCGCGGCATCTGTGCCGGTCAAACGAACCGGGTCAGCGCGGTCCGGATCGCCGGCGAGCGCGCGGCCGAGTTCGCGGCCGGCGCCGCTTGCGCGAGCGACGGCTTCTTCCCGTTTGCCGACGGGCTCATCGCCGCGGCCGACGCCGGCGCGACCGCCGTGATCGCGCCGTCCGGATCGATCCGCGACGCCGAGGTCATCGCGGCCGCCGACGAACGCGACATTGCGCTCGTGTTCTCAAGTTACCGTTACTTTCTGCATTGAGGGGCGCGTAGTGGGCGCGGTCATCGCCTTTGTCGTCCGGCTGGTCGGCTACGCGCTGCTCATCGGCATCCCGGTGCGCATCGCGGAATACTTCTGGATCCGCGCATCCCTCGACCAAGTCGATACCCTGCAAGCGCCCCACGCGCTGGCGACGCTGACGGCGACGGTCGCACCGTTCGTGCTGGCGATCTTCGGCTTCGGCGCGCTGCGCAATGTCGCGATGTTCATCGCGATGTACATCGCCGGCGCCGCGCTCACCGCACCGTTTGCCCTGGCGCGGTTGGCCGCGACCGGTTAGGCACGGCGAGACGGTCGCGCGTGCGTGGTTATCGGGGGGATTTCATCGCGGGACGGAGGAATTTTTTTGCCGCCACCGCTCGCCCGTATTTTTCCGGAGACGTAAATCAACATGATGCACACGTCCATATTCGTCAACGACATGGCGGAGTCGATTGCATTCTACACGCAGAAGCTCGGCCTAACGTTGCTGGCTGGCCCTGAGCATTATCCGGGGAATGCAGACATGGCGTTTGTCGGGCAAGACTGGAATGCGTACATCGAACTGGTGTACGACCTCGAAGAACACGCTCCGTATGCCCTTGGGAATCGCGTCGAACATATCGCGATGGATGTCGAGGGAAATTTTGCGGAGAAGATCGAGCGGTTGAGATCAGAAGGGGTCAAGGTTCTTAGCGGTCCCAAAAAGTCGCCCAGCGGCGGTCGCTGGATTGCATTCGTCGAGGACCCCAACGGCATCCCCGTTGAGCTTCTGGAGCCTCGAAAAGTAGCGGCTACGGTTGGCGCCTAGACTCGGAGCCGGTCGGGCTTTGGCCGACAGCCAAAAGCGACGACGGGCGGATCGACGGCGCCGGTCCGCTCTAGAGTAAGGAGCATGTCGGGTTTACTCGACATCTGGCAATGCGTGGCTCGTGCTTCGCTCAATCCGCTCGCCGTCGGTGTCGGGCGATTTTCGACACGCGACGGCTCGACACACTGCTAACTATCGAAATCGGCCGAACTGGCCGAGTCTGGGGTCGATCTTCTCACGCGGCCACCTCGAACCGTCGCTTAGGCTTAGGCCCTTCGGCGGCGACGTCGAAAGATCGCCGTCCATGGCGCTCAGCAGAACGGCGTCGCGCGGTCCGACGGAGCCGCCGCTCCGGCGAATCGCGTTGACGCGGGAAACGCTCGACGAGCAACGCGGCTACCCCTTCGACCTGTCCGTAATCGCATCGTTCGAGCGGCTTGACGTGCGCCGGCGCGTGCTGTTCCTCGTCGGCGAGAACGGCAGCGGCAAGTCGACGTTTCTCGAAGCGTTGGCGCTGAGCTGCGGGTTCGCGTCGGAGGGCGGAACGCGAAATTTGCAGCCGCCCGCGCGGGTCTCGGCAGATCCCAGGAACGATGACACGGAAGCGCCGGTGCGGCGCCTAGCGCGAGCGCTGCGCCTCTCGTGGACGCCGGACCGGCAGCGCGACGGATTTTTCATGCGCGCGGAAACGTTCTACGATTTCGCCAGCGTACTGGACCGCTCCGAACGCGAGCGCGACCCGCTAGGCCCGAGCTTCCTGGGGGCGTACGGCGGCGCGTCGCTTCACGACCGTTCGCACGGCGAATCATTCCTCACGCTTTTTTTGAACCGCTTTTCCGGACGCGGTCTGTATCTGCTCGACGAACCCGAAGCCGCGCTGTCGGCGGCCCGGCAAATGACGCTGCTCGTGCGCATCCACGATCTTCTGTCGGCGAATCGCCAGGCGCAGTTCGTGATTGCAACGCACTCGCCGATCATCCTCGCGTATCCCGACGCGCAGATCGTCTCGTTCGACGGCGAACGGTTGCATGAGATCGCGTATCGTCAAACCGACGCGTATCTCGTCACGCGCCGATTTTTGAGCGACCCCGACACGATGCTGCGCCGGCTATTCGAATCCGACGAGACCTCCAACCACGACGATCGTGCCAAGCCCGACGATTTCGCCGAACCCGGCCGAGCGCACACGCGTACGCGCGCTCGGGCCGAAGAACCGCTCCGTGAATGAATCGTTGCGGCCATCAAGCGGCGCGCGTCCGGTTCCGAGCGACGAAGGCTGGTGCGCCGAGACGCTTTTAAATTTGAGCTGCGTCCCAGTGGAAATCGGCGACGAGCGGTCCGCGCGCATAGTCGGAGTAGCGGGCCCAGCGCGGCTCGATGCGCCAGATCGCCAGCGTCGCGAGGTTGACTCGGTCGCGCCCGTCGGGCCAAATCTCATAATAGGCTTCGCGCGTGTCGTGGTCAACGGAATCGGCCACCGAAACGGGCTTCGCGATGCCTTCGAGTTGCAGCGTTTGCTCGTCGGGCCCGCTGAAGGTTACGGCGATCCGCGCGTCGCGCTGCAGATTGCCGTGCTTGCGCGAGGTCGTCAGCGTATCGAACACGACTTCGAGTTCGTTGGTCGACGCGATGTTGACCAGGCTGGCCTGCGGACCGCCGTCCGCGCCGATCGTCGCGACGACGGCAAAGCGGTGCAATCGCATGTACGCGAGCACTTCGGATTTGGTCGATGGCTCCATGGTTATCTTCTTAGCAAGTTCGGAACCCGTTGGCAAGGTGGGTCGCCCCTTCGGTCGCCGATCAAGCCAACGCGCGGCGCGCGACGAAGCGCGACCAGCCGCCCGGTGCGGCGCTGGTAGGTCGACTTCGTCGACCCTTCGCGTTCGGGCTTGGGCCGAGCCACTCTAATCGGGTCCTATTATGCTAGGCGTTCGCGACCGTGCGGGGCGAGCAAGTCCTGCAGCGGGCCAATCGGGACGATGCGCGTCGGATTGATGTCGTCGTGGGTGGCGTAATAGTGACGCTTGATGTGATCGAAGTTCACCGTCGCGGCGACGCCGTCGATTTGGTAAAGATCGCGCACGTAGCCCGATAGGTTCGGATAATCGACGATACGCCGGATATTGCATTTGAAATGTCCGTGATACACGGCATCGAACCGAACGAGCGTCACAAACAGGCGCCAATCCGTTTCGAGCGGTTGCGCGCCGAAGAGATAGCGGCGCTGCGATAACCGTTCGTCGAGCGCGTCGAGGGTTTCGAAGACGCCGTAGGCGGCGACTTCGTAGGCCTCCTGCGTGGTCGCGAAGCCGGCCCGGTAGACGCCGTTGTTGACGGTTTCATAGATGCGCTCGTTGAGCGCGTCGATCTCGCCGCGGTGTTCGCGCGGATACAAATCGAGCCCGGCGTGGCCGAAGTCGTCGAATTCCGTCTCGAACATTCGCATGATGTCATCGTCCGAGTTCGATACGATGCGGCGCGTTTGGCGATCCCACAGCACCGGAACGGTCACGCGTCCGAAATAGCTTTTGTCCGTCGCCAGGTACGCTTCGCTCAATAACGTGAAGCCGTTGAGCGGGTCGTGCTGCGCGCCCGGCACATCGCGAAAGGCCCAGCCGCGTTCGTCGCGGATCGGATCGACGACGGTCATTCCGATGACGTCCTCTAATTTTTTGAGCCGGCGCACGATGATCGTGCGGTGTGCCCAGGGACAAGCAAGCGACACATAGAGGTGGTAGCGTCCGCTGGCCGCCGGGTAACCGGAGCGGCCGTTGGCACTGACCCAATCACGAAACGCGTCGCCTTGCCGGACGAAGACGCCGGTCTCGGTCTGCTCGTCGGGAAACTGCGCTTTCACGGTCATGGTCGAATTATCGTACTCGCGCCGGCGACGCTTGTCATTACGCCGCGCGGCAGAGCTAGGCGAGGGCGTGTCGGACACGGCGTGGTACCACGCCCGGAGATGGAGCCGATCAGCGCGCCGCGCGGAACCAACGACGTCTACCCGCCCGAATCCGCCGCGTGGAACGAACTCGAGGCGCACGCGCGCGCCATCGCGGGGCGCTTCGGCTACGGCGAGATCCGCACGCCGATGTTCGAGGCAACCGAACTCTTCGTCCGCGGCGTCGGCGAAACGACCGACATCGTCGAGAAAGAGATGTACACGTTTCTCGACAAAGGCGGCCGCAGTATGACGCTGCGCCCGGAGTGGACGGCGCCGGTCGTGCGCGCGGTGCTCCAGCACAAGCTGCTGGCGAACGGTTCCCTGCGGCTGTACTACATCGGGCCATTTTTCCGCTACGAACGCCCGCAAGCCGGCCGCTACCGGCAGGCCAATCAATTCGGGATCGAGTGCCTGGGCTTCGCGGGCCCGGAAGCCGACGTCGAGGTCATGCAGATCGCTAGCGCCCTCGTCGCGCGCTATGGGATCAGCGACGCGCGGCTGGAGGTCAATACGATTGGGGACGCCGTGTGCCGGCCGGCCTACCGGGATGCGCTGCTGTCGCACTTTCTGCCGCAGCGGGCCGAGCTTTCGGAGGATTCGCAGCGCCGCCTCGAGCGCAATCCGCTGCGCATCCTCGATTCGAAGGCGCCCGAGGACGCCCCGTTCATCGCCTCGGCTCCGACGTTTCTCGATACGCTGTGTCCGGCGTGCGCCGAACACTTCGCGGCCATCCGGGCGTACTTGGATGCCGTCGGGCTGCCGTATCACGTGAATCCGCGCCTCGTGCGCGGGTTCGATTATTATACGCGCACCGTGTTCGAGTGCAGTTCACGGGCGTTGGGGGCGCAGAGCGCGCTGTTCGGCGGCGGCCGCTACGACGGGCTGTTCGAATCGCTGGGCGGACCGCCGACGCCGGCGGTCGGCTTCGGCCTGGGGCTCGAACGCTTCCTGATGGTCGTCAAGGCGACGCGCGGCGATGAGCGGCCGCCACGGCGCGGCTTTCAGGCCATCGCCTTGGGAGCGCCGTCGCGCATCCGGCTCGTGCCGATCGTCGCCGCGCTGCGCCAGCTTGGCGACGTCCCCGCCTACATCGATTACGCCGATCGCAAGCTCACGGCGCACTTTAAGACAGCCGATCGCAACGGGGCGCGCTACGCGCTCATCATGGGCGACGACGAGCTGGCGGCCGGCCACGTCGTGCTGCGCGATCTCGAGACCCGGCAGGACCGCCGCGTGCCCGCCGCGTCGGCCCCGGAAGATACGGCGCGCGCCTTGGTCGAAGCCACCGCCTAGATGGAAGATCACGAAGCGTCTCGCGTTCGCGCGCTGGGCGAGATCCTCATGGAGTTCGATCTCGACCTCATCCGCGTGAAGGTCGGCGACGCCGAGTACGAGTTGGTTCGGCGCGAGCTGCCCACGAGTGTTCCGGTCGCGTACGCCTCGGCGCCCGCCCTGCTGCCGTCCGTCGGCGTCAATGGCGCGGCCGGCGTGGCGGCGCCGGCCGCCGCCCCCAGCGCCCCGGATCGCGCGCTCAAGGTTACCGCGCCGGTCGTCGGGGTCTTTTATCGTTCGGCCACGCCGGGTTCCGAGCCGTTCGTTTCCGTCGGCGACCGTGTCACCGTCGGTCAGCCGCTGTGCATTCTCGAGGCGATGAAGCTCATGAATGAGATCACGAGCGATTTCGCGGGGGTCGTCACCCGCATTCTGCCGGAAAACGGCGAGCTGGTCCGGCTGAACGAGGAATTATTTTGGATCGAACCCTAGGCGAGCGGCACGCTACTTCGCCCGACACCACCGATGAGCGGCTCGACCAACGCCCGAACGCCGCCGCTTTGACGCCGTCCCGGTCCGTCGATGTCCGCGGCCAGCGGGGCTTCGACGAGCTGCTGGCCGACCGCAAAGGTCTGCTCGAAGCGCCGCGTTATCCGGGTCAAGTTGAAGCGATCGTCGCGGCGATGGTCCGCGCCTTTACCGGCGGACACAAGGTCCTGTGGTTCGGCAACGGCGGCAGCGCCGCCGATGCGCAGCACCTCGCCGCAGAATTCAGCGGACGATTTTTGCGCGACCGGCGCGGCTTGCACTCGGAATCCCTGTCGGTCAACACGTCGGCGCTCACCGCGATCTCCAACGATTTCGGCTACGATCACGTCTTCGAGCGGCAGATGGAATCGTTTGCGCAGCCCGGCGACGTCGTCGTCGGCATCACCACGAGCGGCTCGTCGCGCAATATCGTGCTCGCCCTCGAAGAAGCCCGCCGCCGCGGTGCCGTTACGGTGGCGTTCACCGGCAACGGCGGCGGGCGCGTCGCCGAGATCGCCGACTTGGCGTTGATCGGACCCGAGGGCTACTCCGCGATCGTCCAAGAAGTCCACATCACCCTGGGCCACATCATTTGCGATCTGGTCGAACAAGCGTTGATCTTCAAATCGTGACGTCGGTGCCAACGCGGCCGATGTCGGGCAAGCCGGCGGCGTTTCTCGATCGTGACGGTACGCTCATCGACGATGTCGGGTTCGTGCACAAACGCGCCGACGTGCGGGTGCTGCCGACGGTCGCCGAAGCGTTGCGCACGTTCGCCGGTGCCGGGTACGCGTGCGTGGTCGTGACCAACCAATCCGGGGTCGCGCGCGGCTATTTCGACGAAGCCGCCGTGCACGGCATCAATGCCGAGATCGTCGCGCGGCTGCATGCGGCTGATGTGAAAGTCGATGCGTTTTATTTTTGTCCGCACTACGGCGATGGGTGCGACTGCCGCAAGCCGGAACCCGGGATGATCCAGCGCGCGGCGCGCGAGCACGGCATCGACGTCGCACGCAGCGCCGTCGTCGGCGATCGCGGCAGCGATATCGAACTTGGCCAGCGGTTGGGTATTCCGGGCGTGCTCGTTCCGGGGCCTGCGCCGTACGTCGGACCGGAGCCCGACTTTCGCGCGCGCACGCTGCTCGAAGCCGCGCAATGGATCGTGCGCCGTGGGGCTTGACGCAATCGCCGTTCCCACGGCGAGCGAACTGCTGGCCCGCATGGCCGGCCGGCGCGTCGTCGTCGTGGGCGACGTGATGATCGACGAGTGGATTTGGGGCAAAGTCAGTCGCATCTCGCCCGAAGCCCCGGTGCCCGTCGTCAGCGTGACGAGCCATTCGTTTACGCTTGGTGGTGCCGGCAACGTCGCGAACAATCTGCGCGCGTTGGGCGCGACGGTGGCGTTCGTCGGCGCGATCGGGCAGGACGCCGAAGGCGAGCGGGCGCGGGCGCTGTTCGCCGAAATCGGCGTCGACACGCAGGGCATCATCGTGCTCGGCGATCGACCCACGACGCGCAAGACGCGGGTGGTCGCGCACAATCAGCAGGTCGTGCGCGCCGATTGGGAGTCGACGGCCCCGTTGTCGACCGCGGATCGCGCGACCGCCGTGGCGCGCGTGGTGGATGCGGTCGCCGACGCCGACGCGGTCGTGCTCAGCGATTATGGGAAGGGGTTCTTATCGCGCGAGATCGTCGAAGCGGCACTTGGCTGTCCGCTCGTGATCGCTGACCCCAAGCCCGAAAACGTCGCTATTTTCGCCGGCGTGAATTGCGTGGCCCCGAACGTGTCCGAGGCCGCGCGCGCGACCGGGATCGCGATCGTCGATGGCGCTTCGCTCGAACTCGCGGGCCGGACGCTGCTCAACCGGCTGGGCTGCCGCGACGTCATCATCACGCGCGGCGAAGCGGGGATGTCGCTCTTTGGCCGCGACGGCGAACGCGCCGATATTCCGTCGGTGGCGCGTTCGGTCTTCGACGTCAGCGGCGCCGGCGACACGGTCGTGGCGGTGCTCACCTTGGCGCTCGCGGCCCGGATGCCGATCGAAACCGCGATGCAGCTGGCGAATTTCGCCGCCGGCGCGGTGGTCGAAAAGCTCGGCACCGCGACCGCGTCGCCGGCCGAGATCATCGCGCTGCTGGAAGACGATGGAAATCGAACCTAGCCTTTTCGCGGGCCGCGTCTGCGACGTCCAAACGGCCGTCGCCTGGCGTGAAAAGCAGGCCGCGGCGGGCCGCGTGGTGGTGTTCACCAACGGCTGCTTCGATCTGCTGCACGCCGGTCACGTCCGGTATTTGGCCTGGGCGCGCGCGCAGGGCGACGCCCTGGTCGTCGGGCTCAATAGCGACGATTCGGTGCGCGGGCTCAAGGGCGCCGAACGTCCGTTTTCGCACTTTGACGATCGGGCTGCGGTGCTCGCGGGTTTGCGCAGCGTCGACATCGTCGTCGGCTTTTCCGAACGCACGCCCGAAGTGCTGCTCGACCGCATCGCGCCCGACATCCACGTGAAGAGCGCGCAGTACCGCGTTGACGAGCTCCCCGAACGCTACGTGGTCGAATCCCACGGCGGACGCATCTTGCTGGCGCCCCACGAGGCCGGCAAAAGCACGACCGATATCGTCGCCCGCGTCCGCAGCGCGCAGCGCGCGTGATCCTCGCCCTGACCGCGAACGGCCCGGGCGAGTTTGCCGGCTGGGTCCGCCCGCTGCTGGCCGAAGTGTATGCCCGCGCGCCCGAGACCGACGTGCGGCTCTTTTGCGTGCCCGACGATTACGCGACCGGACACGAGGCCGACGTGGCGCGCGCGCTCTTCCCGCGCGCTCACGTCTACCCGCCGCGCGAATACGTCCGTTTCGCGCTGGGGCGTTCGCCGGCCGACATGCCGGCGCACGTCGACCGGGTCCAGTATTTGGGCGGCGACCTCATGCACGCGGCGCGCGTGCACAACCGTTTGGGCGGCATCGCGACGTCGTACAAGTTTTCGCGCCGATCGTACCGCGAACTCTTCGCGCGCGTGTTCGCCGTCGACGAACCCAATCGCCGCCAGCTCGAGCGCTGGGGCACGCCCGACGAACGGATCAGCGTCGTCGGCAATCTCGTGATCGATGCCGCGCTAGCGGAGGCGTCGGGCGCGTACGGC
The DNA here is from genome assembly GCA_003134035.1 of Candidatus Velthaea versatilis. GTDB lineage: Bacteria > Vulcanimicrobiota > Vulcanimicrobiia > Vulcanimicrobiales > Vulcanimicrobiaceae > Velthaea > Velthaea versatilis. Next base: position 40,867 of record PLAE01000196.1, on the reverse strand, counting down.
GATCCGCCCAGCGATGCCGCGCGCGACGGCATCATCATCCTGCCCGGTTCGCGCAAGCACGAAGTGGCGAACTTGTATCCGTTCTTCGTCGCCGTTGCCGTCGTGCTGCGGCGGCGCCTCGGCGACGTTCCGATCGCGTTCGGCCGTTCGCCGTTCACGACCGACGCCGAACTCGATGCCGCCTTGCGCGCCGGCGGAGCGCCGCGCGCGTACGGCGCGCCGGCGCACCTGTGCGAGGGCGGCAACGCGATTCGCAGCGGCGAGTTCCGGTTCGCGCTCGTCCGAGCGACGATGCGCGCCGCCGTCGCCGCGCGCCTGGCGATCTCGATTCCCGGCACCAAACTCATCGAACTCGCGGCGATCGGCGTCGCGTCGATCTGCTGTCTGCCGTTCAACTCGCCGGAATTAGCAGTCATCAACGGCCCGCTGCAGTACGTCGGCCGGCTACCCGTTATCGGCGCGTCTCTCAAGCGCGCGGCGGCGGTCGCCGTGGCAAAGCGCTTCCGCTATTTCGCGCAGCCCAACATCGATGCCGGCCGCGAGCTCATCCCCGAGCTGAGCGGGACGCTCTTTCCGGCGCGCGTGGCCGCGGTCGCCGCGGAACGTTACGGCGACGCCGACTGGTGCGCGCGCACCGGGAACGAGCTGCGCGAGCGGTATACTGCACACGCCGGCGCCGCCAAGCGGATGAGCGCGGCCCTCTTAGAATCGGTATAGCGCTATCATGAAGTTTTCGGTCGTCATCGCCACCAAGGATCGGGCGGCCCGGCTCGACGCGGCGCTCGACTCATTGCGGCTGCAAGGCACGGCCCCGCCCACGGAGTTCATCGTCGTCGACAACGGCTCGACCGACGATACGCGCCGGATCGCGGACAAGCACGGCGCACGCTACCTCTACGAGCCGATTCCCAACCGCGGCCGAGCCCGCAATCGCGGCGTGGCGGCCGCGGCCGGGCCCTATTTGCTCTTCGTCGACGACGACGTTATCGTGCCGGCGGGTTTCATCGCGGCGCACGCGCGCGAGCACGCCGCCGCGGTCTTTCCGCTGGCGGTATCGGGTCCGATCATCAACGTACCCGGGCCCAGCGATCGGCCTTCTCCGAACGCGGCGAACTATTCCGCTGCGTTCTTTTGCACGTGCAACGTCAGCGTGCGCAAAGCATCCTTGGAAGCCGTCGGCGGCTTCGACGAGCAGTTCGATTTGTACGGCTGGGAAGATACCGAAGTGGGTCTGCGGCTGCGCGCGTTCGACGTCCGGCGGGTCTTCACGTGGGACGCGTATCTGTGGCACGTTAAGCCGCCGCAGGCGGAAACGATCGACGTCGCCCTCGGCCGCACGATCGAGAAGGCCCGCATGGCCGCGCGGCTGGTGCGCAAAGCGCCGACGTCGCGCGCCAAACTCGCGACCGGCGCGTACGCGGCGAATCTGCTGCGGGCCAAGGCGCTCGCTCCGCGTTCGGCCCAAGCCCTCTTCGCCGGAATCGCGACGAGCCCGCGGGCACCGCGCGTCTTGGCGCGCTTCGCCCGCGGCCGGTTGCTCGACAGCGTCTACGTCGACGAGCTCGAGCGAGCATTGGGGCGCGATCGCTAAAATTCTCATCGTTCGGCTCGACGGTATCGGCGACGCGCTCGTTTGCGCGCCGCTCGTCGCCGCTTTGCGGGAAGCCGGCCACGCCGTCGGCATGGCGCTCTCCGACCGCAACCGCGACATCTTCGCACCGGGCGTGCTTTTCGCACGCCACGTGCTCGAGCGGATTCCGTGGCCCAAGCACGGATCGACCAAGGAGTCGGCGGCGATCGCCCGCGCGCGCATCGAGGCCGCCGGCTACGATGTGGCGCTCATCGCGTCCGAGGAGCCCGAGGCGTACGGGCTCGCCGAGGGCATCCCGCTGCGCGTCGGCTTCACGACCGGCTGGGCCAAGCCGCTCAAGTCGCTGTGGGTTCGTCGCCACCTCACCCGGCCCGTCACGCGGGCCGCGTCGGCCGGCGTCGAATGCGCGCACGAAGCCGAGATCATCTTCCGGTTGGCGGAGGGCTTGGGGCTGCACGGCGAGACCGCCCCAACCCGCGACCCGGCGCGTTTGCGGCCGCTCATCCTGAGCGAAGCACCGGCGTCCCGCGATGATATCGTGGTCCAGCTCGGCCGTAAGTGGACGGCGATCGGACTCGATCCGGCGTCCGCGGGCACGATCGTTTCGACGCTCGCCGCGCGCGGCGCGCGGCTCGTCGTGAGTCCTTCCGAAGAGATCGATGCGATCAGTCTGGCCTCGGGCAGCGCCTTCATCGTCTGCCGTGACGTCATGCAGTGGAAGCGGGTGATCGGGGGCGCGCGGCTCGTGGTTACACCCGACACCGGGGCGGCGCATTTGGCCGGGATGCTCGGCATTCCGGTCGTCGACTGTTTTCCCGACGCCGGCGCGCGGGCGCAGATCGCGCGCTGGCATCCGTGGGCCGCCCCTTACACGGCCTTCGTGGCCGGCGATCTGCGCGGTGGCGCGGGCGTGGCTCGGATCGAACGTGCGGTGGATGCCCTCTGAGCGCGCGCTGCTCATCGCCGCGGGGGGCGGTATCGGCGACACGCTGCTGGCCACGGTCGTCGCGCGGGCGCTGCGCAGCCGGTTCGCGCACGTCGACGCGCTGGTGTTGCCGGCCCACCGCGACGTCGTCGAACGCGTGCCGGACATCGAGCGGGTCTTCAGCTTCGAGGGGTCAGCGCTCGAACTCGCTCGTCGGATAAGACGCGAGCGCTTCGCCGCTGCGGTCATTACGTGGGCCACGCTCATGACCGCGGAGGTTCCGTTTGTCGCGCGCATTCCGGTGCGCGTCGGCCAGGCGCGGCGGCTGTATTCCGCACTTTTCACCGAGCGCGTCGTCGTGCGCAGCGAACGCGGCGACCGGACGACGCACTGGACGCAGATCCTGCTCGACTATCCGCGCGCGATCGGCTGCGACACGTCCGATGCGCGACCGCGCTTCGTCCCGACGGCGGCCGACGAACGCGATGCGGCGGCGTTGCTGCGCGTTCATGGCATTAGCGGGGGGTTCGCGCTGCTGCACCCGACGCGCGGTCTGTCGGCGCAGCGCTCGCGCTGGCCGACCGCGGGCTTCGTCAGCCTGGCCGGGGCGCTGCGGGCGCGCGAAAGACTGCCCTTACTGGTCACCGGCGCGCCTGATGATGCGTCGATCGCACAGACGATCGCCGCTGCCGCGGATCGTTCGGTGACGTCGATTGCCGGCGCGACGACGATCGGCGTGTTCGCGGCGCTGGCGCGCCGAGCCGCGTACGTCGTCGCGATGGACAGCGGGCCGATGCACGTCGCCGCGGCGACGGACGCGCCGACGGTCGGCATCTTCGCGCTGCAAAGCGATGAACCCGATCGCTGGGCGCCGCTGGGCGCGCACACCGCGGTCCTGCGCGCGACGTACCCGTGTCCGCCCGGTCACCGCAAAGAAACGTGTCCGGATTTCGCCTGCGTGCGCGCGCTCGACATCGACGCCATCCTGGCGGCCGTCGACCGGGTGCGCGCGCGGGCCTGCGCCGAAGCCGCCCGTCGCCGACGGTCGGCCAAGCCTGACATCTAGTTGGTCAAACGACGGCCTCATCGGCTCGACGAGCCGGCTGGTCCGGCGCTTCCATTGGTTGTTCCAGAATGACCTCCGCGAACGTGATCATCACGCCGGCCAAGGTGTACAAAAGGGTTGCACCTTTGACTTCCATGTTTGCTCCACCGAAGAACCACAGCCGTTGGCGCCTCCCTCATTCTTACGACAATCGAGGGGCCCTTGATTTTCGTTACTTTGGCGCCGGCGGCGGCGCACGATGTTCTGGAGATGGTGCAGCGAGCCGCGCCGCCGGACGACCGATAGGCCGGCCCCGTTAGGCGCAAAATCAACGCCTGACTTGGAATGACACGCGGATCACGGAGACCGAGCTTATCAGCACGCCGTACTTGTGAGTCGATGCGCCGGCCACATTGCGGGGCGGCGCCGCGTGGGGTGGCGGCGAATTCCTGGGCCGGGATGGATACGTCGCAGGAACTCATCGGGCGCGTCGGGCGAGTGACCGGGACCGTCGAACCGGGCCGGGTCGGCGAGGTGATGGTGCCGATCCGAGGCGGCAGCGAGGCCTTTCACGCGCGGGCGGCGGATCCCGCCGTGACCCTGCCGGTTGGAACTCGAATCGTGGT
>PLAE01000196.1:27464-36646 GCA_003134035.1 Candidatus Velthaea versatilis | reverse complement strand
CTAGGAGGCACTTCATGAATGGAGTTGTCGAAGCCGGCGCGACGTGGATCGGAGCGCTCGTCGCCGTGCTGGTCGTCGCGGTCGTCATCTTCCGGATGATGTGGCGCGTCGCCGAACCGAACGAAGCCCTCATCATTTCCGGCTTGCACCATAAGCGGCATCCCGAGTTCGGCGAGAGCTTGGGTTTCAAAATCGTTACCGGTACCGGCACCTTCGTAATTCCGGGCGTGCAGGTCGTGCGCAAACTGTCGCTCGATCTCAGCGAGTCGGAGCTCGCCGTCGAATGCGTCACGCGGCAAGGTATTCCGGTCAAACTCAAGGCCGTCGTGATCTACAAAGTCGGTGACGATTACGCCTCGATCGCCAATGCGGCGCGGCGTTTTCTCGATCAGCAAGACAAGATGGACGTGCGCATCACCAACGTGTTCGCCGGACACTTGCGCGCGATCATCGGCTCCTTGACCGTCGAGGAAATCATCCGCGAACGCGACAAGCTGACCGAAGCGACTCGCTCGGCATCGGGCACCGAGATGGAGAAGCTCGGGCTGGTCGTCGATTCGCTGCAGATCCAAGAAGTCGAAGACCCGACCGGCTACATCGCGAACCTCGCGCGCCCCCACGCCGCCGCGGTGACGAAGGAAGCACGCATCGCGCAAGCCCAAGCCGACCGCGAAGCCACCGAAACCGAGCAGGCTGCCGAAGCGCTCAAAGCCGCGGCGGTGCGCGAGAGCAAGATCAAGCAGTCGTCGTTTCAGGCCGATATCGACAAGGCCGCCGCGCAAGCGAAACTGTCGGGTCCGCTCGCCGAGGCGATCGCGCGCCAAAACGTCGTCATCGAGGAAACGAAGATCGCCGAACTCGAAGCGGCCAAGAAAGAGCAAGAGCTGCTCGTCACCGTGCGGCGTCCCGCCGACGCCAACGCGTACGAAAAGAAAACGATCGCGGCGGCGCAGCGCGACGCCGATATCGCGGCGGCCGAGGCCAAAGCACGCCAAGTCGAACTGAGTGCCGAAGCCGATGCGAAACGCGTGCGGCTCGCCGCGGCGGCGCAAGCCGAATCGGTTCGGGCGGTCGGCGATGCCGAAGCGTCGGCAACGCAGGCCAAGGGATTGGCCGAAGGTGAGGCGATCAAGGCACGCGGTTTGGCGGAGGCCGATTCGATCGAAGCACGTGCCGCGGCACTGGCGCAGAATCAGGAAGCGGTCATCGGTCAGCAACTGGCCGAACACTGGCCCGAGATCGTCGAAGCCGCCGCGAAAGCGGTCGGCGGAATCGATCAGCTCATCGTGCTCAACGGCGCCCAAGGCGTGAGCGATCTCTTGGCGCAGACGTTGTCGCAAGGCGCGACCGGTCTTGCGCTGGCGCGCAAACTGCTCGGCCAAAACCTCGCGCCGGCGCCGGCCGCGCCGCCGTCCTCGAACGGCACCCCCGTACGCGGCAGCGAGGGCGGGTGACCCAGTCGCGCGCGGAGTTGCACGTGTTGCGCGCACGTTGGCTGCGCGTGCGCGCGAACGTGCGGGTCCTGGCGGCGAAACTGATCGCCGCCGCCCACGCCCTGCAGCGTGACGCGCGCCGGAGCGACGACCCGCACATGGACGTGCTCGTCGACCAGCTCGCCGCCGAGCGCCGCGCGATCGACGCGCTCGCCCACGACCTCGATGCGCGTTTGCAGGCGGTCGAGGCCGCGCTGCGGACGATCGAGGCGGCCGGCGTGGCGGACACGGCGACCCGCGCGCGCGCCGGGAGACCGGGAAGCGCGCAGCATCGCGTTCGCGGAAATGCCGGCTGAGCGCCGAACCGGTGCTCGTGCCTGTTTCGGAATCGTCCGCGATCGCCGCGTCGCCGGACGAACTCGCTCCCAGCGCGCAGCGCGTCGGCGCGACGGAATTGCGCACGGTGCAACCGGCGAGCAGCGAGTTCCGGCGCTGGCTGGACATTGTGGCCGATGCCTATCCGATCATGAAGCTGTCGACCGCCGAGCAGCGCGATGCGCGCTGGGAGGAGGAACGCAAGCTCGCCCCGCGCCAACCCGAACAGCGGGTCGTCGGCGCCTTTCGCGACGGCGTTCTCGTCGGCGGAATGCGGCTGTACGATTTGCGCATGTGCGTGCGCGGCGCGCAGGTGTTCAGCGGCGGCGTGGGCTCGGTGGCCGTCGGACTTGCGCATAAGCGGCACGGCATCGCGCGCGATCTGGTGCGCGGCTTTCTGCTGGAGTACCGCGAACGCGGCGCGGCCATGGCGGTGCTGTATGCGTTTCGTCCGAACTTTTACGGCAAGCTGGGTTTCGGCCACGGCGCGAAACTCAATCAATACGCGGTGCCGCTGACGACGCTGCCCGATGACGGCCTGCGCGAACGCGTCCGCGCGCTGGGACCCCCCGACGCCGAGGCGTTTCTCGAGACGTACAATCGCGTGCAGGCGCGAACCAACGGACTGCTTCGACGCGAACGCTGGCGGGCCGAGTTGCGGCTGGAACAGCCGCAGTTCCGCAGCTTCGGTTTTTTCGACGGCGCGACGCTGGCGGGCTATCTGAGCGTCGAGTTCCGGCTCGGCAAGTCGGACACGATGAATCGCAACGATCTCTTCGTGCACGAACTCATCTATGAAACGCCGGCGGCGCTGCGCGCGCTTTTGGCGTTCGCGCGCAGCCAAAGCGATCAGTTCGCCAAGCTCATCGTCAACACGCAGGACCCGGATTTCCACTTTAGCCTCGACGACCCGCGCGACGGCAGCGATCGCAGCTTGTTTCCGCCGGTCTACCATACGACCAACACGCAAGGGCTGGGTCCGATGTATCGCGCGGTCGACGGCGCGGCGCTGCTGCAAGCGCTCGGCGGCTGCCGGTTCGGCGACCTCGACGCGGTCGTGCGGATCGCGCTGGCCGATCCGTTCTTCGCCCCGCTGGCCGGAACGCGGGCCGTGCGATTCGAGCAGGGGCAGCCGGCGGCGGTCGATGCGTCGACCCCCGCCGACGTCGACCTCGCCATCGATGTCGCCGACTTCTCGGCGCTGGTCATGGGCTCGGTGCGCTTGCGCTCGCTCGTCGCGTACGGCCGAGCGGTGCTCTCGAAGCCCGATTGGCTGCGGCGCCTCGATGCGGCATTCGATGCCGAACCACCGCAGTGCCTGACCCGGTTTTAACGGCATGCGTTTGACCCTCCAGCTCTGCACATACAAGCGTGCGCACCTGCTCGAGCGCGTCCTCGAAGCGTGCTTCGATCAAACCGTGCCGCCCGAAACGTACGAAGTCGTGTTGGTCAACGACGGCTCGCCCGACGATACGCCGGCGGTCATCGAACGGCTGCGGCCCCAGGCGCGCTGTGGTTTCACCGTTCTCCATCAAGCCAACGCCGGGCTTGCGCGCGCGCGCAACGCCGGGCTAGCGCAAAGCCGGGGCGACCGGATCGCGTTCATCGACGACGACGTCTTGCCGACACCGGTGTTCGTGGCCGAACACCTGCGCTCGGACGAGCAGTACGGCGACGTCATCGTGCGCGGAGCGGTCATCAACACGGCGAGCTTCGACCACTTGCCGGTGCCGGTCTGGACGCCGGCGAATTACAGTGCGAACTATTTTTGGACGAGCAATGTCTCGGTGCGGCGAGCGCGGCTCGACCGCGCGGGCGGCCGCTTCGATGAGTCTTTCACCGAGTACGGCTGGGAAGATATCGAGCTCGGCATGCGGCTGCGCGCGCTCGGTACCCGGGCCGTTTTCAATAGACTGGCCGTGGCGTTCCATTTCAAGCCGCCGCCCGGGGCGCCCGATGTCGCGCGGATCCTGGGTCAAAGTCGCGCGCAGGCGCGCACCGCCGTGCAGCTCGAACGCAAGCATCCGCATTGGCGCGTCGCGCTGGCGGTCGGTGATACGCCCCCGCAGCGCTGGCTGGGCACGGCCGTCGCGCGCACCGGGATCGCGCGTCCGCTCGAATCGTTCGTCGCCGGCGGCGCTGCCGCTGGGCCGCTGGGCGCCCTCGGGCGAATCGCCGCCGGCGTCCTCGCGACGCAGGCCTACTACGACGAATTGCAGCGCGCGCGCGCGGTCGGGTAAGGACCACACCTGCACATCGTTCTTTCGCGCACCGATCGGCTGGGCGACCTGATCCTCTCGACGCCGGCGATCGCGACCTTGCGGCGTTCGTTTCCCGCGGCCCGGATCACGCTGGTTTGCAGCCGCTACAACGCCGTTGTCGTCGAGCGTTCGACCGCGATCGACGAACTCGTCGAGTTGCCCGTGCAAACCCGCGCCGAGGTGACCCGGCGGCGCTTTCACGACGTCGACCTGGCGATCGCGCTGGCCCCGCGCGCACTCGACATGCAGATCGCGGCGGCGACCGGCGCACCGCGCCGGATCGGCTACACGTACGCGCGCCGTTACTTGACGCGGATCATGGCGCACCGCTGGCTCAGCGACGTGCTCATCTCCGAAGCCGACCCCGACCGTGCCGACCACGATCCCAGCCTCGTCATCCGGCACGAAGTCGACCAGGTGCTGGCGCTCGCGCTGGCGGCCGGCGCCACCGACATCGTTCCCGACCTCATGCTGCAGATCGACGACGCCGACCGAGCTCAGGCGGCCGACTTGCCCGCCGGCGGGATCGTCATCCATATCGGCAAGCGCTGGGCGGAGCACGGCAGCACTCCCGCGAGCCTCGAGCAACTCTTTCGCGATATGCGGCCTCTTGGCCGGCCGTTGGTCGCAACGTTCGGCGAGGACGGCCGGGATCTCGGCCGGCGGATCGCGGCTGCCGGTGTCGCCGACCGGGTCGTGGGCAGGCTGCCTTTTCGCGTCTGGGCCGCGGTCTTCGAGCGCGCGGCTTGCGTGGTCACGATCGATACCGGAGCGACCCATGTCGCGTCGGCGGTGAAAACGCCGACGGTCGTGCTGTTCGAATCGCGCTACTTCCGGCTGAATTCCCAAGAATGGTCGCCGTACCGGGTGCCGAACGCCGTTCTGCGCAAGCCTCGCAGCGAAGAACCGGGCGCGCTCCGCGCGTCGCGCACCGAAATCGTCGCTGCGGTCGCCTCACTTTTATGACACAACCGGCACTTCGTCTTTCCGTCGTCATCCCGACCTACAACCGGCTCGACACGCTGCAATACGTGATTCCCGCGCTGCTCGCGCAGACGATCCCGGCCGAGCAGTTCGAGATCGTCGTCGCCGATTCGCTTTCCGATGACGGCACCGTCGAGTATCTCGCGGGCATCGCCGCCGCTGCGCCGCACGTCCGGCATCTGCCCGGACCGTATACCGGCCGGGCTGGTGCGCGCAATGCCGGGATCGCGGCCGCGAACGCGCCACTGGTGCTCTTCACCGACGCCGACATCATCGCGTCACCTGATTTGTTGGCCCGTCATCTTGCGCGCCATGCGCGGCCCGGCGGCCCGCGCGCGGTCGTGGGCTTGGAGATTCAGGTCGACTCCTACGATGACTACCTGCGCAAGAGCGCGCGCCGCTCGGTGCGCGACGAATTGCATCCGCGTTCGCGCAAGACGCTTGACTGGCTGTACTTTCTGACCGGCAACGCGTCGGCGCCGCGCGCCGAACTCGACCGCGTCGGCCGCTTCGACGAGGACTTCACCGGTTATGGTCACGAGGATCTCGAACTCGGGTACCGCCTCAAGCATGCCGGCGTCGCCATCGAGTACGAACCGCTAGCGGTGAATTACCACTGGCATCCGGTGCCGTTCGATCAGCAGCAAGGCCGCATGCAGTTAGCCGGAAAATCGACCGTGCGCTTCTACCGCAAGCATCCGACGCTGGGCGTGCAAACCAAGCTCGGCATGACTCCGGTTTCGCTCGTGCTGCACGACGTCGTCGAGCGCGCGCCGGCGATTAAAACTTGGATCGAAAAGAATGCCGCGAGACCCGGGTTCGCGCGCACGCTCTCGTTTCAATACCATTATTTGACCGGGGTGAAAGCAGCCTTGCGTGGCGACTGAAACAACGATCCGAGTCGTGTCGTGCGGCGAATTGCGCGCCGGCGATGCCGGGGGCAGTGTGTGTCTGCGCGGTTGGGTCAACCGCCGGCGCGATCACGGCGGGCTCATCTTCATCGACCTGCGGGACCGTGACGGGCTCACGCAACTGGTGTTCGATCCGTCGAGTCCGGACTTGCCGGCCGATGTTTTCGCGACGGCCGAACGGCTGCGCGCCGAGTTCGTCATCAGCGTCAACGCGAACGTGCGTTTGCGTTTGCCGGGCACCCAGAAAGCCGATCTCGCGACAGGCGGGATCGAAGGCGCCGTCACGGCGTTGACGATCCTCAACGAATCGCTCACGCCGCCCTTCGTCGTCGCGGGCGACGACGACGTCGACGAGAACGTGCGCTTGCGCTATCGCTACCTCGATCTGCGGCGCCCGCGCATGCAGCGCAACCTCACCGTGCGGCACAAGATCGTCAAAGCGATGCGCGACTATTTCGACGCGCGCGGTTTTCTCGAGATCGAGACGCCCAATTTGATCAAGTCGACGCCCGAAGGGGCGCGCGATTACTTGGTACCGTCGCGCGTGCATCAAGGCGCGTTCTACGCTTTGCCGCAGTCGCCGCAACTGCTCAAGCAGATCTTGATGATCGGCGGCCTTGGCCGCTACATGCAGATCGCGCGCTGCTTTCGCGACGAGGATCCGCGCGCCGACCGTCAGCCCGAGTTCACCCAACTCGACGTCGAGATGACCTTCGTCGAGGAGGCCGACGTCATGGCGATGATGGAAGGCTGCGTGATCGACGTGTGGCGCACGGCGCTGGGCGTATCGATCGCAACACCGATCGAACGCTTGACGTACGAAGATGCGATCCGGCGCTTCGGCTCGGATAAACCCGACCTGCGGTTCGGACTGGAACTGACCGACGTCGCGCAGATCGTCGCCGGCAGCGATTTCCCGCTCTTTGCGACGCTGGCTGCGGGCGCGGGAAACCGCATCATCGCCCTGCGCTATCCGGGCGGAGCCGTGCTCTCGCGGCGCGAGTTCGATGCGCTGGCCGAAACCGCGAAGGGCTTCGGCGCCAAAGGTTTGCCGTATCTTGCGTTCACCGCCGACGGCCTGAAAGGCTCGATCGTCAAAGTCGTCTCGCCTGAGATCGTCGCCGAACTGCAGCGGTATACGGCCGCCCAGACCGGTGACGCGCTGTTGTTCGTGGGCGAAGCGCACGCGCTGGCCAGCGATATCGCGGGCCGGCTGCGGATCGAGATCGCCGAGCGGTTAAAGCTACGCGATCCCAAGGCGTTCGCATTCTGCTGGGTCTACCACTTCCCGCTCTTCGAACGCGACGCCGAGACCGGCGCGATCACGTTCTCGCATCACCCCTTCACCGCTCCGGGGCCCGGCCAAGAAGATCTGTTTGATAGCGATCCGTTGCGTGTGCGCGCCCAGCACTACGATCTGGTGCTCAACGGCTACGAACTGGGCAGCGGCTCGATCCGCAATCACAAAGAAGCCTTTCAGCGCAAAGTCTTTCACCGATTGGGCCTCGACGACGCGACAATCGAGGATCGCTTCGGCTTCTTCATGGAAGCCTTGCGGTTCGGCGCGCCGCCGCATGGCGGGATGGCCCTGGGGCTCGATCGCATCGTGATGCTGGCCTGCGGTGAAACGAGCATCCGCGACGTGATCGCGTTTCCGAAAAACCAGTTGGCGCGCGATCTGATGATGGACGCGCCGTCGAGCGTGCCGGCGGCGGCATTGCGCGACCTCGGTTTGAGCATCAACGTCAAGCCGCAGCCCGCGCAGTTGTAAGGAGAACGGCCGCGATTTCGTCGCGGCCTTAGGCTGAGGCGCCGGAGCAGATGGGCATTTGCTCGGCTTTTAACTCCTACGGTCCTAGCTCTCGATGCCGTGGGCCCGGGAGCGTGTCGGGCTTTGCCCGGCACGTGACGACGAGCGGCTCGGAACGGGAAGGATCGACGAAGTCGATCCACCAGGTCCGCCTGCGTTTCACGCCGTCGCGCCACGGCCACAAAGACCGCCATGCTCGGTCTCGGCTAAAGCAAAAAGCCTCCCGGTTCGACGGAAGGCTGAGGTCACGGCGAACCGAGCTATTCGGCTCAGAAACTCCAGCGGCGTCGCTCAGAAGCTCGAGCGGCGCGTCTCGCGGAATAGCATCTTTTTATTGAGTTCGCGCAACGCGTCGATCGACTTGCGATGTTCGTCGGAGCGAGCATACCGGCTCGCGGCCCGCAGCGATGCGTCGAGGCTCCGCTCGCGAGCCGCGTAAACGAGAAACGCCGCGAGGTCGCGGTCGTCGATCCGGTAGTTCATGGTTTTTAATGTGTACCCATTCACTGCGAAAGCTATGCGGTCAATTCGCGCACGCGAGAGAAAATCTTGTCGAGCATGACCTCGGTGAGGACGCCCGTATTCGTGTTTTGGCGGCTTGGATGGTACGAGGCGAGCGTGGTTATCGCCGGTGATCCCGGCAGCGACACGGCCGTCTCAGCACCATGGGCGAATGCCGCGCGCGGCGAGCGGTATGACCCGCGGCGCTTGAGCAGGGTGTGAAAGCTGTCGTCGGCGATCCGGCCAAGGGTGACTACGACGCGCACGCCGGTCAGCGCCGCGAACTCGTCTTCGAGGTAATCGAAGCAGGCCGCGCGCTCGGCCGGCGTGGGCTTGTTTTGGGGCGGAGCGCAGCGCACGGCCGCCGTGATGAGACAATCGCGCAGGACCAGGCCGTCGTCGCGCCCGGTCGACTCGGCTTGATTCGCGAAACCGGCCCGAAAGAGCGCGCGGTAGAGCCACTCGCCGGACGCATCGCCGGTGAACATGCGGCCCGTGCGGTTGCTGCCGTGCGCGCCGGGGGCCAGTCCGATCAACACCACCCGGGCGCGCGGGTCACCGAACGCCGGAACCGGCTTGCCCCAGTACTCCTGATCGCGATAGGCCCGGCGCTTCTCGCGCGCGACCGCCGCGCGGTACGCGACGAGTTCGGGGCAACGCCCGCAGCTCACCACGCGCTGCTCGATAAGGTCGATCGTCATTGCGGGTGCGCCTCAAGCCATGTGCGGAAAGCCGAGCTGGGCGAGGGCTTCATAGACGACGATGCCGACCGCCGTCGAGAGGTTGATGCTGCGCACGGCGCCCGCCCGCATCGGGATGCGCAGGCAGCGCGCGGCATGCGCTTCGAGCACCGCCGCCGGCAAGCCGGCTGTTTCTTTCCCGAAGACGAGCGCGTCGCCGCGCGCGA
>PLAE01000196.1:0-27456 GCA_003134035.1 Candidatus Velthaea versatilis | reverse complement strand
GCTTGAGCGCGCGATCGTCGATCCGGAAGCCGAGCGGTTCGACCAGGTGCAAAGCGCAGCCCGTGGCCGCGCACAACCGCGCGACGTTGCCCGTGTTGGGCGGGATCTGCGGTTCGACGAGCACGATGTGCAGCGGTGCGGCGCCGACCGCGTGCGGCGCGGTGAGCCGCATCGCGGGCTGGGTGCTCAATCGTTGGCGAGGCGGACGAGTTCGCTGCTGCGCTCGAGCGGCACCGCCGCGAATGCCGCGCCGCCGTGCGCCTGCCAGACCCGCTCGAGCGCTTTGCGGTCGTACGTCGTGACGATGTCGGCTTGCGCGGGATCGTTGAGCTGCGGATGACCGTGGCGCGTGAAACCGCGCAGCACCGCGAGGTGCCCGTCGCTGTGATCGAGCGGTGCACCCGGCAGATCGCCGCTGGCCCACGAAAACGAGAGCGCCAGCGGAATCCCCGCCGCGATGAACCCCGCGGCATGGTCGAGACCGGCGAGGTGCATGAGCACCGCGCGCAGGCCGAAGCGCCCGGCGTAGGCCATGTTGAACGTCCAGTTTCCGGTGCCGCCGTAGCCGTCATCGTAGACGTTGCGCACGATCTGGGGAATGTCGTGCGGTTTTCCCCAGTACGCGAGCAGCATCGCCAGCGACGTCGGCGTGCACCAGCCGCGTTCTTCGGGGTGCGCGATGAGATATTGCGAAAGCGCCGGAACATCGAGCGCGGTGCGCACCGTTGCCGGTTCGCTCGAGCGGCGATGGACCGGCGTGCTGACCGCGATGGCGTCGAGCGGGACATCGCTGCGGATTTCGATCGCGACCATCGGAACGGTCGACTCGACGATATCCGTCGCGATCCGCGCGACCTCGTCGCGGCCCGAGAGCGAGCGGCGGCTGCCGGGCGAAAACGCGACATACGGCAGCCAGCTCGAGACTTGACCGTCGGCCCGGTAGACGGTAATCTCAAGCCGCCCGCTCTGCGCGGCGGTGTTCCACGAAACGACCGCCGTGTGCGCGGGCGCGATGCGCACGATCGTGCGGTCGGCGGTCGGGTGCACGATGGTCAGCACGGAACCGGCTTTGGCGCGGCTGGCGAACGACGGCGGGTCCGGTCCGCCGCACCGCGCCGGGACGCTCGGAACTCGAGACTCAGATCGCCCATTCGTAGCTGTTCCAGACGCCGGCCATGTCGTACTCGGCTGGGATGTAGTGCCGCAGATCGCTGTTGTACGCGACGTAGCTGACTTCCCAATACAGGAAGACCGCCGGCACCAGCTCGTGAATCCGTTCTTCTTCGCGCGCGTAGAGTGTCTTGCGCCGCGCGCGATCGAACGTCTGCAGCGCGGCCTCGCTGGTTTGCGTGATGACCGGATCGTCGAGAAACGAGGTGTTGGCGCCATGCGGCGGCAGGTAGTGACCGCTCCAATTGCCGGCGTTGTCGACCTCGGGGCCGTTGGTGTCGATGCTCCACGACAGATCGTAGGTGCCGCTGTAGAGCGGCCCGTTCTGCGCGAAGAGCAAGCTGGCCGCGTAATTCTTGATCGACAGGTCGATGCCCACCGCGCGCAGCCCTTGCTGCATCTGGACTTCGGCTTGTTCGTTCCCCGGCTTGTTGGTCGCCGAGATCGTCAGCGCGAGCGGCTGCCCAGCGCGGTAGCGGATGCCGCCCGAGCCGAGCTTCCAGCCGGCGGCGTCGAGCAGGCGGCGGGCGGCCGGCGGATCGTATTTCCAGGGCGGGATGGCCGGGGCGGCCCAGGAGTCGGGCACGATGTCGCTGACGGCACGCTCGTCGACCCCGTGATACACGGTTTGGTTGATGCGGTCCCAGTCGATCGCCTGCGCGATTGCGCGCCGCACGCGCACGTCCGCGAGTTGCGGCCGGCGCGTATTGAGCTCGAGATGGCGGTAATTGGCGACGAGCCGCTTGGCCACGGTCACGCCCGGCAATCCGGCCAGGCGCGGAACTTGGCTTTCGGGGATCGTGTCGTACACGTCGACCTCGTGCGTTTGCAGCTCCTCGAAGAGCGTGTCGGGATTGGGCACGATCTTCCAAGTCAGCGCGTTCAACTTGGGCGGTCCGCGCCAATACCGCGGATTGGGTTTGAATTCGAGCGAGGCGCCGTGATTCCAGGCCGCGAGCAGCCACGGTCCGCTCGAGATCGGCGAAGTGTTGAATGCCGCGCTGTTGAGGCTGGGCAGTTTGCCCAGCAGATGCTCGGGCAGCGGCGGATACGACGAACCGCCGCCGCCGCCCCAAATCTCCGCGATGATCGCGCTGTTGACATGCCGCATGTGCACCACGAGGGTCGTGGCGTTGGGCACGTCCATCGCGGCGATATCGTCCCAGCCGATGCGCAGTTTGGTGTTGTTGCGGTTGTCGACGGCGGCGCGCCAGGTGAAGCGCAGGTCGCGCGCGTCGAGCGGCGCGCCGTCCGACCAGGTCAGGCCGGGACGGATGTGCAGCGTGATCGTTTTATTGTCGCGGCTGATCCCGCCGTTGGCGTATGTCGGCAGTTCGCGTGCGACTTCCGGCAGGAGATTCCCGTGCGCGTCGTAGCGGAAGACATAGGCGAAGAGCAGCGTTTCGATCTGATCCGCCGCGGCATTGTGCGAGAAGAGCGGATTGAGCGCGTCGGGTTCATCGGTTTCGCCCAGCCGCAGATGTCCGGGGATCGTCCAGGGATTGCGCTGCGCGCTGGTCGCCGCTGTGCCGTTCGATGCGACCCGCGTGCAGCCGCCGGCCGCGGCGCCGAGCGCGAACACCAGTGCGAGCGCCGCGGTTCGGCGCGCGAAAGCCGTCAGGCGGACATCAAGCATGCAGCGCGGCGGTTTTGGCAAGCCGCGGCGCGAGCGCGTCGTACAGCGCGTGCGGACCGAAGCGCACGACGTCGTCGCACGGCAAAGCGGTTTGCGCGGCTGCTTCCGCGATCGCGGCACGGGCCTCGCTTTCGCCCAAGTCTCGGGTGTTGAGGGCGATCGCGACAACCTTGGCCGGCTTGATGCCCGCGCACAGCGTTTCGTAGGTTCGAATGAGTTCGCGGTAGCCCAGCAGCGGGATGTCGTACCCGTCGATGACGCGGCGCGACGGGATGTGCACGAGAACGAGCGCATCGGGCGCGCTGCCGTACAGCAGCGACAGCGTGACCGGCGCGTAGGCGGGATGGTTGATCGCGCCTTGGCCTTCGACCACGAGCAGCGCCGGCGCGCCGTCGGCGGCGCCCGGCAGATCGTTGACCCGGCGTTCACCTTCGAGGACGAGTTGCTCGGCGGCGCCCGGGGCGAAGTCCGCGACGACCCGGTCGACCGACGTCCCCCAGCCGGCGATGGCGATGCCCGTTTGCCCGGTCGGCACGAAGACCGCCGGCACGCCGCGCTCGTTGGCCGCGCGCGCGAGTTCGAGCGCTGCCGTCATCTTGCCGACCGCGCAATCGCTGCCGACCATCAACAGGATCGGCGTCTCGATGTCGTATGCCGCGCCCGAGAACAGCGGCGCGGCGGGCGGCAAGCGCAGGTCCCAAATGCGCGAGTCGTGCGCTTTGGCGAGTTCGGCGAATTCGGCGTCGTCGCCCAGAATCGTGTGCAGCCCGCTGACGACCTCGAGCCCGGCGCGCAGCGCAACGGAGATTTCGGCGCGGAACGCTTCGGGCAGCACGCCGCCGGCGGGCGCGATCCCAACGAGCAGCGAGGTCGGATCGTAGGCGAGTCCGGCTTCGACGCTGTCTACGATCGGCGCATCGGAATCGAGGTGCGGCAGCACGTCGCGCACGCTCCGTCCGGCGTTGGACGGATCGACGACGGCGACGGTGACGTCGTTCGAGTAGGCGATCACGCCGTGTGCCGTTTTCGCCGCGCGTGTTGCGAAAACGTGCGGGGCTAAGATGAGATAGCGGCGTTCCATCGTTCGAGCAGCTCCATTTCAGGGGCGGGTTCCAGACCGTTTCACGCCTGGCAATTTGGCCCTGACGCCCAGACCCGGGCCGGCGGGCAGCACGATTTTGCCGCCGTCGTAGCGGATGCCGTCGTAGGGATCGCGAGCGGTGAGGAACGGCCCGTCGAGATCGGCCCAGTCGACGAGCGGCGACAAGTGCGCGGCGGCCGTCGTGAGGATCTGCGATTCGACCATGCAGCCGAGCATGATTTTGAGGCCCACCGCGCGCGCGGTATGGATCATCGCGAGGGCACCGCGGATCCCGCCGCACTTGACGAGCTTCACGTTGACGCCGTCGACGCAGCCGGCGAGCGCGGCCAGATCGCCGGCATCGCGCGAATCCTCGTCGGTCACGATCGGGATGGTCGAGCGTTCGCGAATCCAGCGCAGCCGCTCCGGTGAGCCGGCCGGGATGGGCTGTTCGCAAAACTCGATATCGAAGCGCGCCAGTTCGCTCAGCAGCGTGACGCTTTGCTCCGGGGTCCAGCCTTCGTTCGCATCGATTCGAATCGCGCCGGTGTAGATCTCGCGGATCGCGGCGATCGTGTCGATCTCGTCGCCGCGACCGAGCTTGATCTTGAGAATCGGATGCGTGCCGACCGCGCGAACTTTCGCCAGCGTCGCTTCGAGCGGCGCGATGCCCAGCGTGAAAGACGTGGACGGAGTCTGTGCTGGGTCGAGGCCCAGGAGCCGGTAAAGCGGCCGGTCGAGATCCTTGCCGATCGCATCGTGCAGCGCGATATCCAGCGCGCAGCGGGCGGCGGGCGGCAACCCGGCCAGTTGCGCGTCGAGCAGGTAGGGATCGGCCTGCAGCGCGTGTTCGGCCAGCGCGCGGCGGACGCTCTCGACCGACTCGGCGTAACGCTCGCTGGGAGCGCTTTCGCCCAGCGCCGCGATGCCGTTCCAACGCAAATGCACGACGACGCTGCGCGCGGTGGTCTCCGAACCGCGCGCGATCGTGAACTCGTGCACGAGCGGAAGTTCGAGCAGCTCGCTATCGAGTTCGATCGTCGCCATCGAGGCTCACCCGTTCGGCGAAACGCGGGCGCGTCATGCAACGCCGTCGGCGTCATCGGCCGGCTCGCCGCGGGCCGCGCTGACCGCTCCCGACATCGCCGCCGCGAAGGCCCGGCGATCGCGCTCCGCCGCATCGAGCAGGTTGAGCATCGGCCAGTGCCGCGCGCGCAGCCCGAACACCGCACGCGTGCCGCTCATACGGATCGGCCGCTCGTAGCACGCTTGCGCGACGGCGGCGCTCCCCGGATAGTCGTTCGCCGGCAGCGCCGCAAATGCGGCGATGAGGTCATCGACGATCGCGGCGGGCCGATAGAAGATGCGCCGCGCGCAGACGACGGCGTGCGCTCGGGGCGCGGGGTTCGATGCGTGCGTCATCTCGGCGTATCCGTTCGCCGCACCGCCGGCGGATCATGGAAGCGCGTTGCGCGCGTGCTGCGCCGAACGGGATCGCGCGGTCGCGCGTGCGAACGGGGTGCGCGTGTCGTCTGGGATTACCGTTCGTCGTGTCGTCGGCGCCGACCGGCCGGCGTGGCTCGAAATGTGGCAGGCGTATTGCGCGTTCTACGAAACATCCGTCCCGCAGCGCGTGACCGACAGTACGTGGCAGCGGATTCTCGCGCGCGATAGTGCGATTCATTCGATCCTCGCCGTGCGGATGCCCGGCGAGGAGGCGCTCGGATTCGCGAACTACGTCGTCCATCCGTTTACGTGGAGCGAGCGGTCCGCCTGCTACCTCGAAGACTTGTTCGTTCACCCCCAAGCCCGCGGCTGCGGCGTCGGGCGCGCGCTCATCGACGATCTGATCGCGCGCTGCGACCGCCACCGTTGGGCGCGGCTGTATTGGATGACGCGCGAATCGAACGCGCCGGCGCGCCGATTATACGAGCGGTTCGCGCAGCCCGACGATTTCGTGCGCTACACCGTCGAGCGCGACGCGCTGGCGGATACGTAATGCCCGGATCGGGTGTTGTCCGGCGTTGCCGGAAACGGCTCTGAACACGGACGCTCGACCCGTCTTGCGGCCGATGGCACATGTATAGCATCGCAATCGTTTGGCTGCGGCGCGACCTTCGCCTGACCGATCACGCGGCGTTGCTCGCGGCGGCGCTGCGCAGCGACCGGCTCGTGCTCGCGTTCGTGCTCGATCCCGTCTTGCTGCGCGGACCGCGGGTCGGCGCGCCGATCGTCCAATTCTTCTTCGACTCGCTGCGCGTGCTGCGCGACGAGCTGCGCGCGGCCGGCTCCGATCTCGCGCTGCTCGAGGGCGATTTCGGCGAGCAGCTCGCGGACCTCGCGCGCCACGTCGAGGCGCAAGCGGTGTTCTATAATCTGGATTACGATCCCGCGATGCGCGCGCGCGACGAACGCGTGACGGTACGCTTGCGCGCGGCCGGCCTCGCGGTGCACGATTCCGTCGATCACGTGTACGCGGCGGCCGGCGACGTCGTGCAGCAAAGCGGCAAACCGTATACCGTTTTCACGCCGTATCGCCGGCGCTGGCTGGCGGCCTACGAAGCGGGGCCGCGGGCGCCGTTCGATTCGCTGGCTGCCGCGCGCGGCAAGCTGCTGCCGGCGAACGCCGTCGGAAGGACGCTCGCGGTTCCCAAACCCGAGACCTACGGGCTTCCCTCGTCCGCGCGCTTTCCGGCCGGCGGCTTGCGCGAAGCACAGCGCCTGCTCGACGCGTTTGTCGCCGACAGAATCGACGGCTATCTCGACCGGCGCAATTTGCCCGCCGTTGATGGGACGTCCGGTCTGTCGCCGCATCTGCGCGCCGGAACCATCGGTATCCGGACTTGCATCACGACGGCCATGCGCGCGCGCGCGATGCGGCCGCAGGGCGCGCGCGCGAACATCGACGGCTGGATCGGCGAATTGATCTGGCGTGACTTTTATCAAGGGCTGCTCGTGCAGTTTCCGCGCGTTGCGCACGAGCCGTTCATAGAAGCGGGTAAATCGTTGGAGTATGCGCGCGACGATGCCGGGTATGCCGCCTGGTGCGCAGGCCGCACCGGGTTTCCGATCGTCGATGCCGCGATGATCCAACTCAATACGACGGGCTGGATGCATAACCGCCTGCGCATGATCGTCGCCTCGTTTCTCACCAAACATTTGTTGATCGACTATCGCGCGGGGGAACGCTATTTCGAGCAGCACCTCGCCGACGCCGATCTTGCGGCGAACAACGGCGGCTGGCAATGGTCGGCGTCGATCGGCACCGACGCTGCGCCGTACTTTCGCATCTTTAATCCGACGCTACAGGGCCGCACGTTCGATCCCGACGGCGCGTTCGTGCGCGCGATGCTTCCAGCGCTGCGAAACGTGCCCGACAAATACGTTCACGAACCGGCCGCTATGCCGCCGTTGATCGCAAGCGCGGCCGGATTCGTTCTCGGCCGCGATTACCCGGCGCCCATCGTCGACCACGCGGCGGCGCGGGTGCGGGCAATCGAGGTTTATGGTACAGCGCTCAAGCGACGCTGAGCAGAGAATACGTCGCCCGGCGCGGCGCGAAAACAGCGTGGCCGCGGTCACTTCCCCGGCGGCGGAGCGGCTTCGCTCGTCCGCGGGATACGCCGGCAACGTCGCGCGCTCGCCGAAGTGGTATGGAGCGACACACCGTGCCGCCGAAGAGAGCTTCGTACGCAAATAAGAAGCGCGCTTTGATTTGTCAAGTCTGCACGTGCACATCTTGCCGGCCCCGCAGCGATGCGTGCGCGCTGGGCGAAAGCAGCGCGTTAAGTTTCGGTGCACGCTTTCGCTGCGCGAGGTACCCGCGATTCCGTGGCCAGCGTGCTTGAAGACGCGCCGCGATGACGAGCCGTCATGCATTTGTCGGGTCGGGGCTGGTAACTTGACAAATTGCTTTTGCGGCCGCTGTCAAGTCTTGACGGCGAGTGTAATACTAAAGAGGCGATAAAGACTGCGCGTGTTCGCGTACTTACAACGGTGTTGGACCAACGTGAACACCTAGGGAGCACAAGCTCCGGATACGATTGGTAGTTCAGAGGAAACTCCGATCTCTAAGCGCCCGGGCCGCACCCACCTGCGAGATCGCAGGTTCTCACCTTGTTTGCAGACGGCACGTGCGGTCTGAGTCGCTCTAAGAAACGCCGGCCGACGCCAGCGTTTTTTTTGCCGCCGCCCGCCGCAAATCGGCGACCCGCGCTGCGGAGACAGCACCGGTCAGCAGCAGCCACGGCCGGGCGGTATCGTCGACTTCAGCGAGGGCCGCCGCGTCGGCGCTGGAATCGAGCGTCACGACCAGCGCCCGGTCGCGCGCCCCGAATGTGCTGCGGTCGGCGCCCGCGGGCAGCGCGTACCGGAGCCACGCGCTATCCACGTCGCGCAGGAAATGCCGCAGGGCCGGCACGTCGCCGCCGAGGCTGCCGGCCGCGATACCGGCCAGCAGCGTGACGTTGGCGGCTTTGGCGGCCTGGACGGCGCGCTTCGCCACGGCGACGGCCGCGACGAAGGCCGCGGGCGGGACGTCACCGGCCGGCGGCAGCTCGCAGAGCACGAAGAGACAGCCCAGTCCGGCGGCCAGGTCGATCGGGGCAAGCCGCTCGTTTTCGGGCCGGTCCGGCGCGAAGAGCCGCGGCTCGGCGACCGCTAGCGGCACGAGCCCGACGTCGGTCGCGATTTTCCGGAGCTGGGCGACGTATTCGGCATCGGTGCGCGGAAAGTGCGCCCGGTCGAAGACGACGCCGTCGGCTCCGAGCGCCGCCGCGCAGCCTTCGAGCCATTCGAGCTGAGTGAGTTCGCCGGCCGCCAAAGTCGCGGCGAACGAGCCGCTCGAGATTGCCACCTTCATCGTGCGCTCGCGGTTCTTGATGGGCGTGCCGAGGACCTCACCCCTGTCCGTGCCCGACCGTCAAACCCTGGCCGGGCTCGTGCCGCTGGTCGCGGTTTGCATCGCGCTCGCGGAATATCTGCTCGACCACACCGAGCCGCGCTGGACGAGCGCTTGGTTTTGGGCCGCGCTCATCGCTACAGTGGGCCTGCTGGTGCTCGTCCAAGTCTTGCGGTTCATGAAGTCATCGCCCGCCGCCCCGTCGAAACCCGACTATTCGGCGACGACGATCATCCGGCGCAAATCGACACGCGACGAAGGGAAACTCTGAGATGCAACTCCTGGAACGAAACTCGCTGGCCATCGCGGATCCGCAAGTGTACGCCGCGATCTCCGACGAGGAACGCCGGCAGCGCGAGAATCTGGAGTTGATCGCGTCCGAGAATTACGCCAGCCTCGCGGTTCGAGAAGCGATGGCGAGCGCATTGACCAACAAGTACGCCGAAGGGTATCCCGGGCGGCGATATTACGGCGGCTGCGAATACGTGGACGTCGCCGAAACGCTGGCGATCGAGCGGGTCAAAGAACTGTTCTCGGCGCAACACGCCAACGTCCAGCCGCATGCCGGCGCCCAAGCCAATATGGCGGTGATGATGGCCGTGTTGCAGCCCGGCGACACGATCCTGGGCATGTCGCTCTCGCACGGCGGTCACTTGACCCACGGCACCAAAGTCAGCTTCAGCGGCAAACTCTATAACGCCACGGCGTACGGCGTGCGCAGAGATACCGAGCTCATCGACTACGATGAAGTGCGAGCCCTGGCACGCGAACACAAGCCCAAGATGATCATCGCCGGTGCCAGCGCCTACCCGCGCACGATGGACTACGCGCCCTTCGCGGAGATCGCGACGGAAGTCGGCGCCACGTTCCTCGTCGACATGGCGCACATCGCCGGCCTGATCGCGGCCGGACTGCACCCCTCACCGGTTCCGTTCGCGGACTTCGTGACCTCGACGACCCACAAGACCCTGCGTGGCCCGCGCGGCGGGCTGATTCTCACCACCGCACAGTACGCGCAGGCGGTCGACAAGAGCGTTTTCCCCGGCATCCAGGGCGGCCCGTTCATGCACACGATCGCGGCCAAGGCCGTCGCTTTCGGTGAGGCGCTGACGCCGGCGTTCCGAACGTACTCGCAGCAAGTGATCGTGAACGCGCGCGTGATGGGCGAAGAATTGCAGCGGGCCGGGGTGCGCTTAGTCGGCGGCGGCACCGACACGCATCTGCTGCTGGTCGATCTGACCCCCAAGAATTTGACCGGGAAGGCCGTCGAGCAGTACCTCGACGAGATTCGAATCACCGTCAACAAGAACGCGATCCCGTTCGATCCCCAGAAGCCGATGATAACCAGCGGCATCCGGATCGGTTCGCCCGCGATCACCTCGCGCGGCTTCGGCGCCGACGATGCGCGCGAAGTTGGCGCGATCATCGGCGCGGCGCTCGACGACATCGGGCCGCGGCTGCAGATCGAGCACCTGCGCGGCCGGGTTAGCGAACTGACGGCGCGCTTCGACGTGCCGTAGCGCCGGACGTGCTCTGCACCGCACGGCTAATCGTCGCGGCGGTATCGCCCGGGCACGCCCCCGCCCAGCTTGCGTACTACGAGCGGAATGCTGCTCACCTGGCAAGCTGGGAGCCCATCTGGCCGAGCGACTTCCTGACGCTCGCCTACTGGGAATCGGCCGGCCTGCGGGCGGTCGAGGACGCGCGGCATGATCGGGTGCACCGATTCATCGCCTTCAAGCGCGACGCCCCGCAGCAGATGGTCGCAAGCGTCAATTTGAGCAACGTCGTGCGCGGCGTTTTCTCGGCCGCGCATTTAGGCTACTCGGTGGACGCCGCCGAACAGGGGCAAGGGATCGGCAGCGAAGCTGTCGGGGCCGTCGTGGAGCACGCCTTCAAAACGTTGCGGCTGCACCGCGTGATGGCCAACTATCAGCCGACCAACGAGCGCAGCGCGCGGCTCCTGCGGCGGTTGGGATTCGCACCCGAGGGCTTCGCGCGCGACTATCTCTACATCGCCGGTGCTTGGCGCGACCACGTGCTCACCGCGAAAAACAATCCCGACCTCCATCTCATCCCCGAACGCGTCCCCTAACCCCGAGCGGCTTGCGGCGTGTTTCGCGCGAATGGGTCGGCATGCTTGATTCGCGTGTTTCCGTCGTCGGGCATCCGGCCGTCCAGGACCGGCTTGCCCGGTTGCGCGATAAGGCCACCCCGACGCCGGTGTTCCGCGCCCTCGTCGAAGAGTTGGGGTTGTTTCTGGCGTACGAAGCGACGCGCGGCCTCGCGCTCTACGCGTCGACCGTGGAGACGCCGGTTGCCGTCGCGAATGTGCAGCGCATCGCGCCGCGGCCGGTCGTCGCGCCGATCTTGCGCGCCGGCTTAGGTCTGCTGCCCGGTTTTCTCGACGTCATCGACGACGCGTCGGTCGCCCACCTCGGCCTGTATCGCGATCCGGAGACGCTCGCCGCCATACCGTATTATGCGAACCTGCCCGACGATCTGGCCGAACGCGACGTCTTCGTGGTCGATCCGATGCTGGCGACCGGTCATTCCGGAACGGCCGCGTTGACCATGCTTGCCGGCCGCGGGGCGCGAAACATGACGTTCGTGTGCATCATCGCGGCACCGGCCGGGATTGCCACGGTGCTCGCCGCTCACCCGAGCGTGCGGATCGTGACGGGGGCGGTCGACGAGCGGCTCAACGATCACGGCTATATCGTGCCTGGCTTGGGCGACGCCGGCGACCGGATGTTCGGCTCCAGCAGTTCGGTTCCGGTCAGCGCCCGCGCAACGTAGCCGCGCCGCCGGTTGCTTCGACGGGCTCCCGCCGCCCACGCGCCGAATAGGCATTCCTCGGTGCACGATATCGAGCAATTCTCCGTCAATCGAGCGGCGAGGACGGCGATGCGGCCGGGTTGGGATGAGTACTTCATGCTGATCGCGCGCACGGTCGCGACGCGCGCGACCTGTCCCCGCGCCAGCGTCGGCTGCGTGCTCACGCGCGAGCGGCGCATCCTCACTACCGGCTACAACGGTGCGCCGCGCGGCGTCGCGCACTGCACGGATGTCGGCTGCCTGCTCGTGCACGAGCACTGCGCGCGCGCCACGCACGCCGAGGCCAACGCGATCGTCCAAGGCGCGCTGCACGGGGTCGGACTCGAAGCCGCCACCGCGTACTGCACGCACCAGCCGTGCACCAACTGCTCGAAGCTCTTCATCAGCGCGGGCATCGCCCGAATCGTCTACGAGCACGCCTATCCCGATCCGATCGCGGCCGAATTGCTGGCCGAGGCCGGGGTTGCGATCATCGCGTTCGCCAGTCTCGAGACCGCGGGCCGCTCCGCGTGAATGCCTTCACGCTGATCGTGACGCTCGTCCTCGCGACGGGCGCGTCGGCGTTCGCGACGCCGCTGGTGGCGCGCTTGGCTACCCAGGTCGGCATGGTCGACGAGGTCGACGACCGCCGGATGCACGCGCAGCCCAAGCCGCGGCTGGGCGGCGTGGCGCTGTTCCTCGGGTTTTCGTTCGCGCTCTTCGGCGTCGTCGGCTATTTGATCGCCAATCACAAGCTGCTCGACCTCGACAGCATCCACGACGTCCTCGGGCTGCTCTTCGGCAGCACGCTCATTCTCATGGTCGGACTCTGGGACGACATCATGGGGATGAAGCCCAAGACCAAATTCATCGCCCAGCTTGTGGTCGCGGCGATTTCACTGCTCTACGGCTTCGACATCAAGGGGCTGGACAATCCGCTGCACCGAGGCGACTACATCCAATTTCCGCTGTGGCTGAGCGCGCCGCTGACGTTGCTGTGGTATCTGGTGTTGATGAACGCGATCAATTTCATCGACGGCCTCGATGGACTGCTCGCCGGACTCACGGCGATTTCCGGCATGTCGCTGCTCATCATCGAGCTCACGCACGGTCATCCTGAGCTAGCGCTGGTGCTGGCTGCGCTCGTCGGCGGGGCGCTGGGGTTCCTGCCCTTCAATTTCAATCCCGCCAAGATCATCCTCGGCGACTGCGGCGCGCTCTTCATCGGTTACGTCTTCGCAACTGTTTCGATCATCGGCACCTCGAAATTTCTCATCTCGATCAACCTGATCATCCCGCTCATCGTCCTGGCGCTGCCGATTCTCGACACGGCGGTGACGATCGTGCGCCGCGCGTGGGCGGGCAAAAAAATCACCGAAGGCGATCGCGGCCACTTCCACCACCAGCTTATCTTCCGTTTTGGGCTCAATGTACCTCAGGCCGTCTTGCTGATCTACGTCCTGTGCATCGCATTGGGCGCCGTGGCGCTGCTGCTGTCGCGGGGCGTCGGGCCGCTCAAGCTGGCGGGTATCTGAGAAAACGGCCGAAAATGGCATGTCATGGAGCCTCTGCGCATAATGACCGTGATGGGAACGCGTCCCGATACCATCAAGATGGCGCCCGTCGTGCTCGCACTCGACGCCGCCGGTCCGGCGGTCGAATCGATCGTTTGCGTTACCGCTCAGCACCGCGAGATGCTCGACGAAGTGCTCGCGCTCTTTGCGATCGAGCCCGATTACGATCTCAACATCATGACCCGCACGCAGTCGCTCACCGACATCACGACGCGCGTGCTCAGCGGCATGGAACGCGTGCTGGCCGAGGCCAAGCCCGACGTGGTGCTCGTGCACGGCGACACGACGACGTCGAGCGCCGCCGCCCTGGCCGCGTTTTACGCCAAGATCCCCGTCGGCCACGTCGAGGCGGGGCTGCGGACGAGCACGGTCCAGATGCCGTTTCCCGAGGAGCTCAACCGGCGCCTGACCAGCGTGATCTCCCGCTTTCACTTCGCCCCAACCGCGGGCTCCAAGGCGAACTTGTTTGCCGAGCGCATCGACCGCGATTGCGTCGTGGTCACCGGCAACACGGTCATCGACGCGTTTCTGGAGACGAGCCGCCGGCCGCGTCCGGCGCCCGAAGCGCTCGCCGGCCTCGACCCGGACCGGCCGCTGATCTACGTCACCGCCCACCGGCGCGAGAATCACGAGCGCATGCCCGAAATCTGCCGGGCGCTGGCCGAGATCACCGAACTTCCGCAACGGCCGATGATCCTGTGGCCCGTCCATCCGTCGCCGATGGTCGCGCCGGTCGCGCACGAGCTGTTGTCCGGCGTGCCGGGAGTTCGGCTCGTCCACCCCCTGGGGTATGCCGACTCGGTGGCGTGCGTGACGGCCTGCCGCTTCGTCCTGACCGATTCCGGCGGACTTCAAGAGGAGGCCCCGACGCTGGGCAAACCGGTGCTGGTCATGCGCAACGAAACCGAGCGGCCCGAAGGCCTCGAAGCCGGCACGCTGCGCTTGATCGGCACCGACCGCTCCGTCATCGTCGACGAAGCGCGCAAACTGCTAGCCGACCCGCACGCTTACCGCCGGATGGCCCACGCGAGCAATCCGTACGGCGACGGAAAAGCCGCCGAACGCATCGTCGCTTGGCTCTTATGGAAACTGCGCAGCGGGACCAAACCGACCGAATTCCTCACCGCGGCGTGAATCTTCCGTCGGTCTCCGCGGGAACGGGCGCCGCGTTCCGATGAAAGTCGAGCAGGGGAGATTCGCAGCCGACGACAATAGGCCAAGCGCCGAACCAGAGCTGCATTTGCGCGCTTATTTTGCGCGCAAGTGGCGCATTGGGATGCGGTCGGCGCTACTCATTCTGCCAGTCGCTGCAAGTGTCGCGGTCTGGGCTCCGATGCTCGGTCTCGACCTGGCCGCGGGGGGTGTGTGCGGCGTCGTCAACATGCTGCTGGTCATGCGCAACAACGAACAGCTCTTAGATCGGGGTCGTTCGCTTGGCGCGTACGGATTACGCAACACGTTGCGGATCGTTATGGTAGGTTTGGTACCGGTGTTCGCCGCGGCGCACCATCCTTGGTGGTACATGCTCGTCGCGATCGCCGGGTTCTTCGCGCCGCTGGTATTGTATTCGTTCGAGTTGCGACGCGAGATGTCGACGGGGTAGAGAGTGCACGAGAAAGTCGGTGAGCATCCGCTCTGGCAAGTGCCGGTGCTCGGGGCCGTTCATGCCGATACGATTTTGACGACGTGGGTCGTGATGATCGTTTCATGGGTCTTTTTCTATTGGGTCGGCGGCTCGTACCGCGGCCAGCGCGTCAACAAAACGCAGGCCACGTTCGAGGGCATCATCGCGTACCTGTCCGACTTGGCCGTCGGCACCATCGGCAAAAAAGGCGAGCGTTTCGTGCCCGCCTTCGTCGGAATTTTCTTCTTCATCTGGATCCTCAATCAGTTCGGATTGCTGCCGTTCAAGCAGATGGGCTTGCCGTTTGGCGGCTCGCCGACCGCCGACCTCAACACGACCGCGGCGTTCGCGATCACGGTGTTCGTCGGCATCTGGTACGTCGCGATCCGGCAGAGCGGCCTGCACGCCTTCGCCCACCTGGCGAAGCCCTTTCCGGCGCTGCTGCCGATCAATATCATCGAGGAAATCGCGCGCCCGGTCGTGCTCGCGATGCGCCTCGCGTTCAATATTCTCGCCGGCGATCTGCTGCTGTTCGTGGTCGCGACGATCATCGCCGCGAACGTGACGATCGGCCCGCTGCATCTCTCGATCCCGGCGGCCGTCGTGCCGTTCGGCGTCGAGTTCTTCAACTTTTTCATCGGGACGATTCAGGCGTTCGTTTTCACGCTGCTCACGATCGTCTACCTCTCCTTGGCCACATCCGATGAACACGCCTAATGCGGCCGGCGGTGGTCTCGGTCCCGGCGCTGGTCGGCGCTTTTAACGTGCACAACTCTGCTGTCGGCGTCGCCGGCTTTATTTCTAGAAAGGTCATTTCGTGAGCTCTGAGAGCCTGATTGTTGCCGTCCTCATCCTCGGCTTCGCCCTGATCGTCTTCGGCGTCGCCGTCGGTTCGGCCATCGGCGACGGTATCGTCGCATCGAAAGCCGTTGAGGCGATCGCCCGGCAACCTGAGGCGCGCGGCAACATCTTCACGTTCTTCTTCCTCGGCGTCGGCATCCTGGAAGCTTTTCCGATCATCGCGCTGGTGCTTGGATTCTATCTGTTTTTCGTCGTCGCCAACGTGCCGGGCCTCGTCGGAACGCTGCTCAAGAACGTCCACTAGTGGATTCGGCTGCGTCGTCTTCGCGTTCGACCTACGGCCGAGCCACCGGTCGTCGATTTCTCTGCCCGCCGGATCGCGTGCGTTCGGTGCGGCCGGTTCCGGCGCGGCGCGGCCGCCTTTTTTGCGTGAGATAAACCGTGCTGCTTTCGCTTGACGGGACGCTCGTCGTCCAGCTCATCAATTTTCTGGTCTTCCTCGTGATCCTCAACGCGATCTTTCTGAAGCCCGTCGGCGCGGCGATCGCGCGGCGGCGCGCGTACATCGACAGCGTGGCGCGCGATATCGAACAGTTCGAGGGCGACATCAGAACGCTGCGGACCCAAGCCGAGGAACGGCGGTCGGCGGCGCGCCGCGAGGGCGACGCGGTGATCGCGCAGGCGCGCGCGCAAGCGCAAACCGAAGCGGCCGGCATTAGCGCCGACTACGCGGCGCAAGCCGCGAAGCTCGTGCAGGACGCGCATGCGACCGTTGCGCGTGAAATCGCCGCGGCACGTGAAAACGACGCGCAGATCGTCGAAAGCCTGGCCGATTCGCTCTTGACGCGGGCCATCGGTCCGGGAGTCGCCGCCTGATGGAAGCCGCACCCACTTTTTACGAACAGCTCGCGCAGTGGAGCGAGATCGTCGGCGGCTTTGCCTTCGTCGGTGTTGCGATTTTGCTGTTCCTCAAGTACGTGCTGCCGGCCGTGCAGGCGGCGCAGAGCGCGAGCAATGCCGACTTGGTGAACGCCGAGGCCCGGCGCGAAACGCTCAAGGGCGAGGCGGTCAAGGCGCGCGCCGAACTCGAAGCCGCCGACCGCGACGCCCAATCGATCAAGGAGCGCGCCGCGGCCGACGCCGTGCGCGAACGCGACCACCTCCTCGCTCAAGCCAAAGACGACGGCGAGCTCGCCGTTGCGAACGCGCGCAATGAACTGGGGCGGGCCCGGCTCGCCGCGCAAGCAACCCTGCGAGCCGAGTTTATCGAACAGGCACTCAAGCTCGCCCGCGCCAAAGCGAATTCGCGGATCGATGCTGCGACCAACGCGCGCCTGGTGCGTACCACCGTGCAGACGTTGCTCGGTGAAGGCGCCGGAAGTCCCGCATAATGGCGAACGAAACCCTCGCCCGCCGCTACGCGACCGCCGTGTTTTCGCTGGCCAAAGAGGCCGCCGCGATCGGCCAAATCAAGACCGATCTGCACACGGTCAAAACCGTGCTCGACAGCGATGCGAGCCTGCGCAAGTTCTTCCGCTCTCCGGTCATCGATCGCAAAGAGAAAGCCGGCGTTTTTGAGCGCGCACTCGGCGGACTGCACGAGATCGCCCTGCATACCGTGCTGCTGCTTGTCCGCAAGCGGCGCGAGTCGATCTTCGATGAGATCGTCGCGCAGTACGACAAGCTCGAGGAAGCCGGCCGCGGAGCCTCGCCGCTGCGCATCGAGAGCGCTCGGGAGCTCGATCCGAACGAGCTGCGCGAGCTCGTCGAGAAGCTTTCTCAGCGCTACAACACAACATTCGACGTCACCCAGACGGTCGATCCCCAGCTCATCGGCGGCGTCCGCATCACGCTGGGCGACAAACAAATCGACGGCAGCGTCGCGGGGCGTCTGGACGATCTCGCACGAATGCTCAGTACGAATTAACGCCGCCGCGGGCGGAGCCCGCCGCAGACCGCAGACCCCGCGAATCGATCCGAATCGGCCGACGGCCGGACGCGACCTTGCCCACCCTGGAGGCCCGCTCACCCATGATCAATGCCGACGAAATCGCTGGTATTCTCAAAGGCCAAATCGCCAGCTACAAGACCGGAGATAACGAAGCCGAAATCGGCACCGTCATCGAGGTCGGCGATAATATCGCCCGCGTGTACGGCCTCGAATCGGTCCAGCAGTCCGAGCTCGTCGAGTTCGCCAACGGCGTGCAAGGGATCGCGCTCAACCTCGAAGAGGACAACGTCGGCGTCGTCATCATGGGCGACGATACCGATATTAAAGAAGGCGAGCAGGTGCGCCGCACGGGCCGCATCGTCTCGGTCCCCGTCGGCCCCGCGCTGCTCGGGCGCGTCGTCAACCCGCTCGGCGTACCCGTCGACGGCAAGGGTCCGATCGAAACCAAGAAGTACCGCACAATCGAAAACGGCGCTCCGGGCGTGGTCCAGCGCCAGGGCGTCAAGCAACCGCTGCAGACCGGAATCCGCGCGATCGACGCGCTGATCCCGATCGGCAAGGGCCAGCGCGAGCTCATCATCGGCGATCGCGGCACCGGCAAGACGGCGATCGCGATCGACACGATCATCAACCAAAAGGGTCGCAACGTTTTCTGCATCTACGTTGCGATCGGTCAGAAGAACTCGACCGTCTCGTCGCTGCGGGCGACGCTCGAAAAAGCCGGCGCGATGGAGTACACGACGATCGTCACGGTGTCGTCGGCCGAACCGGCCGCGCTCAAATTCATCGCACCGTTCGCGGGCTGCGCGATGGCGGAGGACATGATGTACGAGGGCAAAGACGTCCTCATCATCTACGACAACCTTACTCAGCATGCGATCGCCTACCGCGAAGTTTCGCTGTTGCTGCGGCGGCCACCGGGCCGCGAAGCCTATCCCGGCGATATCTTCTTTCTGCACTCGCGTCTCCTCGAGCGCGCGGCCAAACTCTCCGACGAGCTGGGCGGCGGTTCGATCACGGCGCTGCCGGTTATCGAGACCCAAGCGGGCGACGTCTCGGCGTACATCCCGACGAACCTCATCTCGATCACCGACGGCCAGATCTATCTGCAGAGCGGACTCTTCTTCCAGGGCATTCGCCCGGCGGTCGACGTCGGCATTTCGGTCAGCCGCGTCGGCAGTTCGGCCCAGATCAAAGCGATGCGCACCGTCGCCGGTCCGCTCAAGCTCGATCTCGCCCAATACCGCGAGCTCGCGGCGTTCGCCAAGCTCGCCTCCGATCTCGACAAGAACACCCAAGCGCAGTTGACGCGCGGCGAAAAGATCACCGAGGTCCTCAAGCAGCCGCAGTTTCAGCCGCAAGCCGTCGAAGACCAAGTCATGGTCATCTTCGCTGCGACGAAGGGTCTGCTCACCGACATCCCGACCCCGCGTTTGCAAGAGTGGGTCGCGTCATTCGTTAGCTTCGTGCACGAGAAACAGCCCCAGATCGCCGAATCGATCCGCAGCACTAGCCAGCTCTCGGACGAGAACACCAAGGCGCTGCAAGCCGCGATCTCCGAATTCAACAAGTCTTTCCTATGAGCATCGTCCGTTCGGGGTGCCCCTAAATGGCGTCGGTCAGAGATCTTCGCGATCGCATCCGTTCGCTCAAGAACACGCAGCAGATCACCAAGGCGATGAAGCAAGTCGCCGCGGCCCGGATCCGGCGTGCCGAGATGCTGCAGAAGCAGTCGCGGCCGTATGCTGACGCGCTCGCCGCGATGTTGCGTGATCTCATTGCTAGCGTCTCGAGCGTCGACCACCCGTTCATGAAACCGGGCCGCGCGGGCGCGCCACTCGGCGTCATCCTCATGACATCCGACAAAGGCCTCGCCGGCGCATTCAACTCCAACCTCATCCGACACGCCGAAACGTTCGCGCGCGAAACGCCGAGCATCCAGTGGTACAGCATCGGCATCAAAGGCCGCAACGCGCTGCGCCGTCAGAAAGGCCCGACCGAACAGTTCTGGGCGCTCACGCATGCCGACATGCTCGAAACCGCGCGCGCCGTCGCCCACAAAGTCGCCGATGATTACGTCGCCGGCAACATCTCGGGCATCACCCTCATCTCGCCGAAGCTCATTTCGACGATGTCCCAGCGTCCCGAAACGCGCGCCCTCGTCCCGATCGTCCCCGAAAAAACACCATCGACATCCGCGGCCCCCCAAGGCTCCGTCGAATTCGCGCCGTCCGCCGAAGCCGTGCTCTCACGCCTCCTCCCCAAATACATCGAGTTCACGATCTTCTCGTCGATGCTCGAAACCAACGCCTCATTTTTCGCCGCTCAACTCGTCGCCATGAACAACGCCTCCGACAACGCCAAGAAACTCATCGACGAATCCACCATCACGATGAACAACGCGCGCCAAGCCGCGATCACCACGGAAATCCTCGAAATCGTCGGCGGCGCNNGCTCTCGCCCTCCGGGCTTCGCAGATTTGTTTGATGCCCCCACCCCGCAAACCATGCCCCCGCCCATCACCGTCAGGCTGGGTTTAGGGGCTGGTGGTGCACAGGGATGGTTTGGTGCAGCGCCAGGCTGGCTTGACGTGCGTTCTCTTCGCGTTCGTCGTGCGACCGCGCGTAATCCGAAAGCCGATTTTCCGAAAGCACGCGGTCTGAGAGCAGGTGGTCCGAAAGTGCGCAATGCGGAAACGCGTTACTCGGTTGCGGTTGCGGCGGCTGCGACGAGAGCCGGGCGCCCTTTTTTGATTGATGGCGCTCCGCTCTGCGTCGGCCCCCGTTCGACGATTTTTATCGCCGGAGACAGAGCGGCGGGTGGGGGTATGGTGGCGGCGGGGGCTCAAACAAATCGGCGAAGCCCGGAGGGCGAGAGCNNGATTTTCCATCGATGGAAAATCGCGGACGTCCCCACCGCCACCGTACCCCACCCGCCGCTCGCCCCACCACTCAAAATAGATAAGCTCGAACACCCCTCTTCTCGCGTAAAACTGGAAAGTTGATGGTTATGGCTGCTACTGGTAAGGTCGTTCAGGTGCTCGGAAACGTCGTCGACGTCGAGTTTACGATTGAGACGTTGCCGAATATCAATGATGCGCTAACGCTGCACGTCGGGGGCGACGGGGCGGCGGGCAACGGTGTCGCGCACCGAGATGATGGCATCGAGTTGGGCGGGACGGCGATGCAGTCGCGCGACTTGGTGCTCGAAGTTCAGGGCGAGTTGGGGAACAACCAGGTTCGTTGTTTGGCGATGGGTTCGACCGATGGTTTGGTGCGCGGAGCGGCGGTGACAAGTACCGGCGCGGCCATTCAAGTGCCCGTCGGTGAGGGGACGCTCGGGCGCATCTTCAACGTGCTGGGAAAAGCGATCGATTCGGACGAGCCGGTGGTGGCGGCGGCGTATTGGCCGATCCATCGCGACGCGCCGACGTTCGCCCAGCAGGATCCGACGCCGAAGATTTTCGAGACCGGCATTAAGGTCATCGATTTGATGGCACCGTATACGCGCGGCGGCAAGGTCGGCTTGTTCGGTGGCGCCGGCGTCGGCAAGACNNTCGAGATGAAAGAGTCGGGCGTGCTCGCGCAGACGACTCTGGTGTTTGGGCAAATGGACGAGCCGCCGGGCGTGCGGTTTCGGATCGCGCAGACCGGCGTGACGATGGCGGAATACTTCCGCGACGAGAAGGGCGCGGACGTGCTCTTGTTCATCGACAACATTTTCCGCTTCATGCAGGCGGGTTCCGAAGTCTCCGCGCTGCTGGGACGCATGCCGTCGGCGGTCGGGTATCAGCCGTCGCTGGCGACGGAGATGGGTTCGCTCGAAGAGCGCATCACGTCGACGCAAAAAGGCTCGATCACCTCGGTGCAGGCGGTGTACGTGCCGGCCGACGACTATACGGATCCCGCGGTCGCGACGACGTTCGGCCATCTCGATGCGACGACCGCGCTGTCGCGCGCGATCTCGGAACGCGGCATTTATCCGGCGGTCGATCCGCTGGCGTCGTCGTCGCGAATTCTCGATCCCAACATCATCGGTGCGGAGCACTATCGGGTGGCGCGCGGCGTGCAAGAGACGCTGCAGCGATACAAAGATCTGCAAGACATCATCGCGATTCTCGGGGTCGACGAACTGTCGGACGACGACAAGGCGGCGGTCGGGCGGGCGCGGCGGTTGGAGCGCTTATTCTCGCAGCCGTTCTTCGTGGCCGAGCAGTTCACCGGGCGCGCAGGCAAATACGTCAAGATCGAAGATACCATCGCGTCGTTCGCCGAAGTGCTCGACGGCAAACTCGATCATCTCCCCGAACAGGCGTTTTACATGGCCGGCGGCATCGACGAAGTGAAGGCCAATGCCGAGAAGATCGGCGCGACGGTATAATTCATGGCGAATTCGATTCCATTCACGCTTATCACGCCCATGGCGGTGAAATTCGCGGGCGAGGCGGAACTGGTGATCGCGGTGACGACCGAGGGTGAGGAGGGTTTCTTGCCTTCCCACGCACCGTTCTTGGCGGCGCTCAAAGCGGGCGTTCTCCGCGCGAACGTGGTTGAAAACGGCACGCCGCGACGGCTCGAACTGGCGACAAGTGAGGGCTTCGTGCAGGCGTTGCCCGAGAAAATCACGGTTCTGGCGAATGCTGCCTTCGCGCAGGATGAAGTCGATATCGCCAATACGCGCGCGGAGCTCGCCGAAGCTCAGGAAGCGCTTCGCGCTGCCGGTTCGGATGCGACGGCGGTCGCGCGCGTGCAAGCTAAGATCGACTTTGCGAACGCGAAACTAAAGGTCGCCGGCGCCGGTTAGGCGAGCGACCGGGAGCCTTCTTGGGACCCTGTCGCTTACACGGTAAATACAACGCGGAGCCGGGCAGAGTCGCAGAGTCTCTCCCGTGAATGGGAGAGACTCATGAATTCGAGCGAACCGCGCAATGCTCCGCTATGACCCGAGTGCCGCGAACGCGGCCGGAGCGACGGCGATGTGGGGTTAGTTCGTTGCGCAGTTGGTCGAAACGGNNCGACGACGTCGCGGCCCCGATGCTCACCGTAACGACGCCGTTCGCTACCGAAACGTGCTCGAGGCGGAGCGCTTCAACCGCGCAGCGCACGGCTTCTGCCACGATCGTGGCGCCCTTCAGATCGGTCTGCGGCAGTAACGCGACAAACTCTTCGCCACCGTAACGCGCCAGCAGATCGCGCGG
Organism: Candidatus Velthaea versatilis; assembly: GCA_003134035.1. Taxonomy (GTDB): domain Bacteria; phylum Vulcanimicrobiota; class Vulcanimicrobiia; order Vulcanimicrobiales; family Vulcanimicrobiaceae; genus Velthaea; species Velthaea versatilis. The sequence continues at coordinate 4,705 of PLAE01000196.1, read as the reverse complement.
ACGGCGCACTGCCGATTCGAGCGCTCGCGCGACCCGCTGCAAGCACTCGTCACCCGCTTGATGACCATAGTGATCATTGTATTCTTTGAACCAGTCGATGTCGAAAATTAGCAGCGATAGGTCCGAAGCGTCCCGCCACGCGCATCGTATTTCCGCTTCCAGGGCCGCATCGAAGGTGCGCCGGTTCGGCACGCCCGTTAGGCCATCCGTGGCGGCGATGGCGGCCAATTTCTGATTGGCTTGTGCCAGTTGTTCGTTTGCGGCAGCAAAATTGATGTTGGCGACGGCGAAATTGTCGTTGGCGGCGGCAAGTTCGCGGTTGGAACGCGTTATCTCGCCGACGAGTTCGGCCTTGTCCTCGTCGTTGACGAAAAAGCGAACGCCCTGGTCATAAAGATGCTGCGACACCGATAGTGATGAAATACAAAACAACACGATAAACGGCGTGTAGAGAACGTAGAAGATGTCGCGCGTGGCCAGACAGGCGAGCAACAGCGGCAGTTCCGCCAGCCAGATCGATCCGGTAGCCGCCTTCGGATGCCCACTGTTCCTGGCCGCCGTCCCCATCACGAACGCGGTTATCTTCGTGATCATGAGAATTTGCGCGAAGGCGTCGGAGCAGAGGATCGCGCCCGCTCCGCCGAGGCCGCAAATGATGCCGTTCAACCAGGAGCCGAACAAGAATCGGCGCCGCCACGTGTCCGGGGCCGATTGCGGCTTCCGGCGCGCAAACGACTCGTCGATGACGATCCGGATGACTAGGCAGACGAGTGTCGAGAGCCCCCACCAAATGTACCCGACCTGCCAGGTTCGCAAGAAGCAGAGTGCCGCCGTGGCCGCCGACGTCAAGCCGCCCACGATCAAAAGAGTCCGCTGCCGAAAGAGGCTTTCGACGAGCTTCCACTCGACGGCATCGCTCAAGGCTGTCGGATTTCCAATGCTTGGGTCAGCGCGAGCCGCACTCATGCCGGCTTCCTGTCGTAGCATTCATCGCAGCACCCCACATGAGGAGTATCGGCCGGCCTGCTGGTTTAGCTTATCCGGCGCGCATCGGGGCGAGCCGGGCAACTTGCGAGCGGAGCGCGCTTCACGCGTACAGTTCGAGGTGCGCGGCGACGAAACGCGTATAGCGCGCGTAGGCGTCACGATACGCCGCCTGTGTCGCGGGCTGCGGCTGCGTCGGCTCGTCGTAGCCGGCGGCGCGCGCGCTGGCCGTCGCGTCGGCGATGGCACCGATGGCTTGCGCCGCCAGCAGCGCCGCACCGAATGCCGACGCTTCCTGCTGGTGCGGCTGCACCGCGGGCAGACCGAAGACGTCGGCGAGCAACGTGCGCACCAGCGGCGCTCTGGTCAAGCCGCCGGACAACAGCAGGCGCTGCGCGACGCCGGCCGTCGTCTTCACGGCCTCGTAGACGGCGTTCATGCCGAAAACGACGCCTTCGAATCCGGCCCGGACGATCGTCGCCCGGTCGTGCGAGAGATCGAGCCCCTCGAAAGCGCCGCGCAGCGAACTGCGCCAGTACGGCGCGCGTTCGCCGGAGAGAAACGGCAGCACGACGAGACCCCCGGCGCCCGGAGCCACGCCCGCGGCGAGCTCGGCCGCGCGGGCGAAGCGCTCGTCTTTGGGCAGCTCGTCGAGCAGCAGCGCGAAGATCCAATCCAGCGCCGCGCCCGCGCTGCTTGTCGGTCCGCCAACGATGTAGCGCGTGTCGTCGGCGTAGTAACAAAAAGTGCGGCCGGCGGCGTCGAGCGAGGGCGCGTCGACGAGCACCCGAATTGCGCCACTCGTGCCCAGCGTGAGCGCGAGGTCGCCCGCCAGTGATGCGCCGATCCCGATGTTCGCCAGCGCGCCGTCGCTGGAGGCGAGCACGACGGCGCAGCCCGGTGCCAGTCGCAGCTCACGGGCGATCTCGGCGCGGAACGTCCGCAGTGCCGTCGACGGCGGGGCCGGGCGAGATAAGCGCTCGGGCGTGACACAAGCGAGTTCGAGCGCGCGCCCGTCCCACTCGGGTGCGTGCACCGAAAACAGTCCGGTGGCGGCGGCGAGCCCCCAGTCGACGAGCCATTCGCCGGTCCAGCGGAAAACGAAGAGCTCCTTGAGGCCGATGAAGCGCGCGGCGCGCCCGAAGAGATCCGGGTCGTTTTCGCGCAGCCAGCGCAGCTTGGTCAGCGGCAACATCGGGTGGGTCGGCGCGCCGGTGCGGCGATAGAGATCGAGGCCGGTTCCGTCCGCGCGCCAGCCGTCGGCGATCGCGGCACTGCGGCGATCGAGCCACGTGATGACGTTCGAGATGGGTTCACCCCGCGCATCGACCGCGAGCACACCGTGCATCGCGCTCGAAAACCCGATCGCGCTGACCTGGCTGCCGCGCTGCCGCACGTCGGCAAGCACGCGTTCGAGCACGCGCATCGTGGCGTTATAGATGTCGTCGGCGTTCTGTTCGACGAAGTCGGGCTGGGGCGTGAGCAAACCGTAGAATTCGGCGCCGGCCGTCAGTTCGCGGCCGCTGGTCGTAACGGCCAGGACCTTGACCGCGCTCGTGCCCAGATCGATGCCGACGAATACCGGCTCCGCGGCCTCGGCGGCGTCAGGCGGGTTCGGCAATTTTGTCGATCCGGCCGAGCACAAAAACATATGCCGCGATGCCGACGAGCAGAATGACAGCGGCCGTCACGATCGCCGCCGAGAACGAGCCGGTTCGCGCGACGATGAAGCCGGTCGCCACCGGCGCCGCTCCGCTCGCGAGATTTCCGAAGAAATTCATGACGCCGCCGATTTGTCCGGTGCTGTTGCGCGGGGCGATCAAGCCCGGAATCGACCACGCGATGGGCGCATGAAACGAAATGCCCGCAGCGGCGATCGTCATCCACAGCACGGCGACGTACAGATTGTTGGTATATGCCGCGCCGATCACCGCAAAGCCGATCACCAAGCCGGCGATGAGCAGCGTCTTGCGCACGCGGTTGGCGTCGGCGCTGCGTCCGATCAGGTAGTCGACGAGCCAGCCGCCGACGACGAGGTCGCTGATCGTCGCGGTTCCCCACACCAGCAGTGCGTCGAATCCGGCGCTGAGGATGTTGACGTGAAACGTCGATGTCAAATAGCCCGGCAGCCACGTCAGGAGCAGCGCGAAGAGATAATCGTACGCCGTGAAGCCGATCGTCAGGCCCCACACCTTCGGCTGCGAAATCAGATACAAAATCCCCGCGCCACGCGGAACTTCGCCCGCCGGCGTCTCCGGTTCGCCGCCGCCCTGCTTGATATACTGGGCCTCCGCGTGCGTGAGCCGTTTGTCCTGACTCGGATTGCGATAGAAGAGATAGAACACCGCGAAGAACACGACGCTGAGCGCAGCCGTCGACCAGAACATGCCGCGCCAGCCGAACTGCGTGAGCAGAAAGCCGGTAAGCAGCACACCGATACCGCTCGAGAGTTTTGCGGCTGAATCGAAGAGCGATGTCGCCAGGCCGCGTTCGCTCTTCGGAAACCAGTAGCCGACGGCTTTGGCGTTGGCCGGAAACGTCGGCGCCTCGGCAACGCCGAGGAAGGAGCGCGCGGCGAAGAGCAGCGCGAAGTTCGGCGCGATCGCGGTGAGCACCGAGGCCAGCGTCCAGAGCGCCGCCGCGATCCGCGAGAGCACCGTGACGCCGAACCGGTCGAGCAACACCCCGACCGGCACTTGGCAGAGCGCGTAGGTCCAGAAAAATGCTCCGTTGAGGAGACCGAATTCGGCTGGCCCGAGGCCAAGGTCGGTATGTAGCGAGCCCTGGGCGACCGAGAGCGCGCTGCGGTCGATGTAATTGACCAACACGCCAAGCCCCAGAATCAGGCCGATCCCCCAGCGCAGGGTGGTTACCCGCTCCGCCGGTGCGATGATGCTTCGTGCCACGCGCTCTCCTTACACAGACTGACCAAGAATACGCACTCGGGCGGCGAACTTACCAGCCAACGCAGCGGACTCCCCCGCGCCGCCTGGGCCGCTTCCCGGCATCCCGTTGTGGGAACGGTCGTGCTGCACGCCTTTGCCCGGACCACCCGAAGGCTGAAACTCTGATGCACGCTCCCGAACTCTCACCGCTCGCATGAACATCTTGGATCGCCTGGACACGACCCTCCGCGTTCGCGGTGGTTCCCGGCTCGAAGGCTCCGTTGCCACCCACGGCGCGAAGAACGCCGCGCTGCCGATCATGGCGGCCTCGCTGCTCGCCAAGGGCAAAGTCACGCTCCACAACGTCCCGCGCATCACGGACGTCTCGGTGATGTGGTCGCTGCTCGAATCGCTCGGTGCACGGCTGACCTCGGATGCTCGCAACACGATCACGATCGATGCCACCAACGTCGACAAATATCGCGCGCCGTATACGCTCGTGCGCAAGCTCGCGGCCTCGTTCGATCTCACCGGCCCGCTGCTCGGCCGGTTCAACAAGGCCGAAGTCCCGCTGCCCGGCGGCTGCGTGCTCGGCACGCGCGCGACCGACATGCACGAGCAGGCCTTTCGCGCGCTCGGCGCGACGGTGACGAACGCGCACGGCTATCTGATCGCGAAAGCGCAGCACAAGTCGCTGCACGGCGGCGACATCGAGTTCCGCACGCCGTCGGTCGGCGCGACGAAGAACGCGATGCTCGCTGCGGTGCTCGCCGCCGGAACGACGACGATCCGCAACGCCGCGATGGAGCCCGAAGTCGTCGATCTCGCGAATTTTC
>PLAE01000206.1 GCA_003134035.1 Candidatus Velthaea versatilis | reverse complement strand
GCCGGCATGGGCGGCGGCACGGGCACCGGCGCGGCGTCGGTCGTCGCCGAACTCGCGCGCGAATCGGGTGCGCTCACCGTCGCCGTGGTCACCAAGCCGTTCGGTTTCGAGGGCCGCAAGCGGATGCAGATGGCCGAACGCGGCATCGCCGATCTCGAATCCAAAGTCGACACGCTCATCGTGATCCCCAACGAGCGCATCCTGCAGATCATCGAGAAACGCACGCCGCTGCAAGAAGCCTTCACCTATGCCGACGACGTGCTGCGGGCCGGCATCCAGGGCATCTCCGATCTCATCACGCAGCCCGGGCTCATCAACCTCGACTTCGCCGACATCAAGACGATCATGACCGACGCCGGCTCGGCGATGATGGGGATCGGCGAAGGCAACGGCGAGCATCGCGCCGCCGACGCCGCGCAAAAGGCGATCGCGTCGCCGCTGCTGGAGACCACAATCGAAGGCGCGCGCGGCGTGATCTTCAACATCACCGGCGGCTCCGATCTGTCGATGTACGAAGTCAACGAAGCGGCCGAGATGATTGCGCGCGCGGTCGATTCCGAAGCCCAGATCATTTTCGGCGCGTCGATCGATCCGACGATGCAGGGCAAGGTGCGCGTGACCGTTCTCGCGGCCGGTTTCGGCGGTGCGTCGCGGACGGGCGCCGCGCGCGGCGGCGCGGCGGTGGCGAACGGCTCGCACGTGCTCGATTTCGATACGGTAAAGACCGTCAACATGGACGACATCGAAGTTCCGGCGTTCTTGCGCTACCGGAGCTGAACGCGAGCCGATGAGTTTGACGCTCCCGGCCGCGGAGGCGGCGATAGCCGAGCACGCCGTCGCGCTCCGGCGCGAAATTCATCGCCATCCCGAACTCGGGTTCGAGGAGGAGCGAACGGCGGCGATCGTCGAGCGCGAACTCGACGCGCTCGGCATCGAGCACCGCCGGGTCGCCGGTACGGGCGTGGTCGGCGTCATTCGCGGCGCGCATCCGGGGCGCACCGTCGGGCTGCGCGCCGACATGGACGCNNCACGATGCGCACACGGCGATGCTGCTCGGGGCCGCGCGCACGCTCACGGCCGGCAACGCGTCGCTGGCCGGCAACGTCGTTCTGCTGTTTCAACCGGCCGAAGAAGGTCCGGGCGGAGCGCTGCCGATGATCGAGGCCGGCGTCATGGACGCGCCGTGCAAGATCGAAGCGGTGGCGATGCTGCACGTCGACGTTCGGCTCGACACGGGTGCGGTGTCGATCACGCCCGGCCCGGTCAACGCGGCGGCGGACGAGTTTCAGATTACCGTGCACGGCGCCGGCGGCCACGGGGCCGCACCGCACAAAGCGCAGGATGCGATTCCCTGCGCGGCCGCGATCGTGCTCGCACTGCAGAACATCGCCGCGCGCGAAACCGATCCGCTAGCCAGCGTTGTGGTGACGATCGGCACGATCAACGGCGGCTACCGCAACAACGTGATCGCCGATTCGGTCAAGCTGACGGGGACCGTGCGAACGACCGAGCCGGCCGTGCGCGATGCGATGGAGGCGCGCATCCGGCGGATCGTCGACGGTGTCGCGAGCGCGTACGGCTGCTCGGCCGACGTCAATGTCATCTACGGCTACCCGCCGGTCGTCAACGATCCGGCGCTCGCCCGAGCATTCGCCGACTACCTGGGCGAGTCGACACGGATCGCCGTTCATTCGCTCGCGCCGACGATGGGTGCCGAGGACTTCGCGTATTTCGCCCAGCGAGCCCCGGGCGTGCTCGTTCGGCTGGGTGTGCGCAACGAATCCGCCGGCGCCGTTCACTACGTGCACAGTTCGCGCTTCCGGCTGGATGAAGCCGCGATCGCCGTCGGGATCGCGACGTTAACGGCGTTCGCGCGCGGCGTCGGCTCGGGTCGGGTGCCGCTCGGCGAACGAACGGCTTAGAGGGCCTTCATCTTTCAGCTACCGGCTATCGCGCGCGATGTGCGGGGCCGCACGCGCTGCCGGGGCCGCCGCACCGATGACCGTTGGCCATATTACAGAACGGCGGTTGCCGTCGATGGTACGCTGCTTCTCGGACCTGCGCCCGCTGCGCCTGGTCCTCGGAGGAGAAGCACGTGTCACAACTACAGCGCAAGCAACTCGCCGCCGAAGGTCAGATGCGCGCGGTTCGCGACTTACGAATCATTGAAGCGTACCGCTCCGGACGAGCCCAAGCGTTCGACGAACTCGTGACGAGCTACGAGTCGACCGTGCACCGGCTTCTCGCCCAGCTCAACGTCTCGTCGGGCGACATCGAGGATCTCACTCAAGAAGTGTTCTTGCGTATCTTCCGCAATCTGCATCGCTTCCGCGGTCAATCGTCGTTCTATACGTGGCTCTACCGGATAACGATCAACGTGTTTTTCGATCACAACAAGAAACGGAAGCGGGCCGACGCCCGGCTCAGCCGGCTGCAAAACGCGCTCATCGACGTGAGCGATCAGCGGCCCGAAACCGATGATCCGTTTCGGGCGACATACGATGCCATCACGCACCAAACGTTTTCGGCGGCGATCGAAACGCTGCCCGAGCTCTTTCGCGACGTCGTCGCGATGCGCGAAGTCGACGATCTGTCATACGAAGAGATCGCGCTGGCAACGGGCATTTCGATCGGTACCGTTCGCTCGCGGCTATCACGCGCGCGCGCACGGCTCAAAGAGCTGCTGCGACCGGCGCTGGGCGGTGCCACTGCGGCGTAATTCGCCGGTTATCCACAACCGGCATGCGTCTTTGCACAGCTTCGTCCACAAGCGGCTTGTGAGTCTGCACGGCTTCACCACAACGCGTTGCGCTTAGTTCACAAGGTTAAGGCGGCATAAAGTGGAAGCATGGCGTTCATGGCTTTGCCGCAGGTATCTTTTGACCGGCCGGATTCGCGGTTAATTCACCGCAGTCAGGATGTCGCGGCGTCAGCCGAGGCCGCGTTCAGCCTGATCTGCGAAGTTGAAAAATGGCCCGTTTGGCTATCGTTTTTCCGCAGTGCGCGGCGCATCGATGAGCGCCGGCCGCTCGACGTCGGCAGTGAGATCGCCATTCGTTCGGCGATTCCGGGTGAAGACGAAGAACTCTTCGAGGTCGATGGCTACCTTGGGGGACACATGCTGTCGCTTGTCGGCGCATATTCGGTTCGCCGGCGTTTTGATTTCCGCGTTGAGAGTAAGAGCGAACGCTCCAAGATCGTTGTCCGGCTGGATTACCCGACCTACGGCGGCGTCGTCGGCGCGCTGATCGACCGCTTCACGAGCCGGCGCAAACTTGACATCGCGCTGGCCGACGCTCTGGTCCACTTCAAGGGCTTGGCCGAATACGAGCGCAACCACGGAGCGGTTCTTGACGATTTGTAGCTGGTGTTAGCAGTCGTTGACGGATACTGCTAGCCGGGCTTAAAATGTCAGCAACCCGTTCATCGCTCGTCTATCGGAGATACGCGTGCCGCTCTACGACTACCAGTGCAAGAAGTGCCACAAGGTTACCGAAGTCCGCCACGGTTTCACGGATGTGTACGACGAGCCGTGTCCGGACTGCGGCGGGACGCTTGCGCGCGTGTTCAACCCGGCCGGGATCGTGTTCAAGGGCTCGGGGTTCTATATCACCGATTCGCGCAAGGGCGGCGGCGGCAGCGAAAGCTCGACGTCCTCCACCCCGGCAACTCCCGCGCCGGCGGCCACGGAGTCCAAGAAGTCCGACGCCGCGTAGGCCGCGGCTGCTCATTCGTCGGCTTCTTCGAACGTGAATTCCAGTGCGCCCAGCGGCGACGATTTGGCGAATGCCGTCGTCTTCTGGTTTTTCGTGGCGGCCTGGGCGATCGTTGCCGGTTCGCTCGTTTTTGTCGTTCTGCCCGCCTGCGTGCGTGAGGGCAGCCGGATCGTCAAGCGGGTGATCGGGCTGGTCTCGGGTTCGCCGCTGCCGCGCAAGTTTCGCACCGCGCAAGACGATCTGGACCGTATCCTGCGCGCCGTCAACCGCCTCCCGGCGCTGCAGCGCCGAGCCGAAGAAGCGCTCGAGATCGTCCGCACGACGCCGGTCGTGCCGCCGATGTTGGCGCCGATCATCGCCCGCACGCGCGCCGAGATCGCCGCGTTGAGCCGAGCTCTTCGCTAAGGGCTTTTCTCGGGCGTTTCCCACTCCCAACCGAATTCTGCGGCCGCGTCCGTGGCGTCGTCGGGCGGCCCGAAGCTGTCGGACACGCTGGGAACAACCGGTTTGGGTGGCACGGGTCGGGGCCGTGCCGCAGGTTCCGCCGGCAAGCCGAAAGCGTTTCGCGCGATCTGCGCGGCCGCCGGCGCCGGCGGCTCGATCGCCGGGAATTCGGGTTCGTTGTCGGGGGGCGAGTATACGCGTGAAAAGGACGGCACGGTGGCGGGCGGCGGGGCCGCGGGCAAGGGCGCGCCCTGCGCGGTCACCCGCGGCGGCACGAACGGCTTCGCGCTTGTCGTCGCGTGCCGTTCTTCGGGCAAACGGTCGCGGTAGTTCGTTCCGGCGCTGGTGTTGAGCAACGCGCCCGCGGCGGTTCCCACGATCACCAAACGCGCTTGCGGGACGAGCTGCGCGTCAGAGCGCTTGGCCAGCTCGCGCAATTCGGCGACATACGGCTCGGGCGCTGCTTCGGCGGCCATCATGTCGATGATCAGCGCGACCGTATCGCGGATGGCCGCGCGTGGCGGCCGGCGCATGAATTGGAAGGTTTGATAGGCGACGTCGGACTTCACGAGTGCGAGCAATTTGCGCCAGTAGTCGATGTGGTGGTAATTCTCGAACTGGCCGAGTTCGCGTTTGGCGCGCGCGTAGAGCGACGCGATGCGTATCCCGATCGGATCGCTGGGCGGCCCCGGCTCGACGATCACGCAGCGTTTGCCGACCCGCGCGAGTTCCGAGACCACGGTGGCGTGGAAAAACGGATCGACTTCGTGCAAGTAATGAAATGCGATGGCGGCGTCGTAACTCGCATCACGCGCCGGAATCATCGCCGTGCTGCCGCGCACGACGTTAAGTGTGAGCCCGGCGAGTTCGGGCGCACGCAGTCCGTTGTTCGCCACCACGCTGACCTCGACGCCGATGTCGATGGCGCGTTTGATCCACGCCGTGCTATTGGAGAAACCGCAAAACAGCGCCGACTCGCCCGCGCGCAGCGCCATCGCATCCCAAATGAGTTGATCGATGCGGTAGGATTCGCGCTCGAACTCGTGGGCAAGCGTCGCGATCTGATCCATGCCTTCGAACATTCGACCGGCGCTGGAAAACTCTCGCGAGCGGAACGAAGCTTTACGTTCGCGCGGCAGCTGCCCGCCGAGTCAAGCGGCACGCATCAGCGACAGGCCGAAGCGGCCGGCACGCGGCGTGCTCCGTAACGCTGCGTGCCGGACGACGGTTGCAACGGTTTAAACGGGGCGATCGCCTAAAATCGTTGCTCGCCGCATGCGCCGGTGCTCCGGGTAGTAGTCGGCCAACGCATAGTGCTGCGTCCAGCGATTGTCCCAGAAAGCGACCGCGCCGGGCGTCCAGCGCCAGCGGACTTGGAATTCGGGCTGCGTCACGTGCGTGGTGAAGTAATTGAGCAGCGCTGTGCTTTCGCGGGCGCTCACCCCGACGATGTGCGAGGTGAAGTTCGCGTTTACGAAAAGCGCTTTACGTCCCGTGGCCGGGTTCGTGCGCACGACTGGGTGCGTAACGGGCGGATTGTCGGCGTACGCTTTGTCGGCCCGATCGGCGATGCCGTACTCGGCAAAGCGTTCGGGCCGGAATGCGCGTGCGAAGTCGTGCACGGCATGCAGGCCGTCCGCCAACGTCTTCAATGGTTCGGACAGCGCCTCATAGGCCAGATACGTGTTGGCCCACAGGGTGTCGCCGCCCAGCGGCGGCAAGATCTCGGCCGTCAGGATCGATGCCTGCGGCGGCGTCGCGATGTACGACACGTCGCTGTGCCACACGTCGTTGTGGCCACGCCGGTGCGCATCGTACTCCAGGATCATGATCTCGGGCAAACCGGCCTGGCCCGGATAGAGCGGATGGACGTAGAGCTCGCCGAAGCGGCCGGCGAAGTCGCGCTGCTGCTCAGGCGTCCAGGTTTGCCGCTCGAAGAACAGCACCAAGTGCTCGTCGAGCGCGGCGCGGATCGCCGCGATCGTTTCGGCATCGAGATCGTGGGCGAGATCGATGCCCTCGATCACCGCACCGAGAGCGGGCGCCAAGCGGCGCACGGACAAAGCCGCGACAGAATGCGGCGGATGCGCGGTGGTTGTCATCTTACTTGTGAACCTCGGTTGCGGTGAGTGAACCGCCGGGCGTCCAGACGGCCTGGGCAATCGAGACCGGCTTGGGAATGAGCCCCAGGCGACGCCGGCTTTCTTGAGCACTTGCACCAGCACGTTGTGCGCGCTCGAGCCCTTGACCAGCGCGATCTTTTTGCCGCGCACATCGGCGAGCGCGTTGATCTTGGCATCGTCGCGGACGAGAATCGCGTTGCTCTTGCCGGGCTGCGGGATCGATGCCACGTAGACGAAATCGACGCCCGAGGCCTGGGCCACAATCGGCGGCGTGTCGCCGGTGTAGCCGAACTTCGTCGACATCGTGCGTGACGAGCAGAATCGCCGGCCGGTGCGCGAGCCAGAGCGCGCTTACGAGGTCGTGCATGCGCAAACGAGTGAGCGCGTCGATCGAGGCGAAGGGCTCATCGAGCAACAGAAATTTCGGTTCGCGCACCAGCGCGCGGGCGAGTCCGGCGCGCTGCGCCTCGCCGCCGGAAAGGGTCAGCGGCCAGGCGTCGGCCCGATGCTCGAGTTGCACCTCGCTCAGCGCGGCTGCCGCGCGGGCGTGTGCATTCTCGCGCGGCAGCCCCAGTGCCACATTCTCCCACACGCGTTTCCACGGTAAGAGTCGCGGCTCCTGAAATACGACGGCCCGCGGCTGCGGCACGCTCGCGCTGCCCGCGTCCGGGGTTTGGAGACCCGCGAGCACACGCAGCAGCGTCGTTTTGCCTGAGCCGCTGCGGCCGAGCAGGGCGACGAATTCGCCCGGCGCGACATCGAGGTCGAGCCCGCGCAGCACCGAGTTCGAACCGAAGCTCAGCGACAGCGAGCGCAAGGTGACGGCGAGTTCGCTCATCGAGCCTCCTTGAGCAGCGCCGGCCGCCACGCCAGGGCACGCCGTTCGACGGCGCGCACGAGCGCATCGGTCGTCAAACCGAGCACGGCATAGATGAGCAGCCCGACGATGATGACGTCGGTGCGCATGAAATCGCGCGCGTCCATGATCAGATACCCGATGCCGCGGTTGGCGTTGATCTGTTCGCTCACGACCAGACTCAGCCAGGCCGCGCCCAGCGAATAGCGCAGTCCGACGAGCGCCGGCGCCAGCGAGCCCGGGAGGATCACCGCACCGATTGTTTCCCAGCGCCCGAGGCCGAAGATGCCGGCGGCCTCGATGAGCTTGGGGTCGACGGCGCGGATCCCGCCGAGCAGCGTCATATAGACGGGAAAGACCGACGCGAACGCGACGAGCGCGATCTTCGGCCACTCGCCGATGCCGAACCACAGGATCAAGAGCGGCGTCATGCCCAGATACGGCAGCGTCCGCAGCCCTTGCATCACCGGATCGACCGCCTCGTCGCCGGTGCGCCAAAGGCCGACCACGAGCGCGAGCAGCACGCCGGTCGAAACGCCTAAGAGCAGTCCCGCGCTAACGCGCGCGAGCGAGGCCGCCAAGTGACGCAGCAACTCGCCCGAGGCGATCAGCGTCCAAAATGCGCCGAGAATCGCCGACGGCGCAGCGAGTTTCGTTGCCGGAATCCAGCCCGTCGTCGACCCGATTTGCCACAGCAGCAGCAGCGCGATCGGCGATGCGAATCGTCGCAGCACGCGCGCATCGACACGCCGCGGCACAGCGAAACGCAGCGAGCGAATTCGTTGTTGCCGGGCGACGTCGTTCATGTTGTCTGTCCGTCGAAAGGACCAGCGCGGCTTGCCGCGATAATGGCGAGCCGGTGGCCGTGCGGGAAATGCGCGCGTCACTGCGCGCGGAGGCAGCGGAGGCTTGGTTCAAAGAAAAGCTTTACTTGGGAAAAGAAAAGGTAATCTCAATATTATCGCCGCCGGCAGCGATTCCTCGCGGCAGCGCAAGACTCTCTGCACCGGCCGCGGCTCGGGCCGGCTCAACGCTCGGCGTGGCGCTCGGAGCGGCTGCCGTCTCGAGAAATTCGATGAACGCCAGCGCGTTGGCCGAAAGATGCCCGCCGCGCAAGGTGACGATCTCGAACTCGCGGCGCAGGTCGACGTCCGCGATCTCAACCGCGTGGACGCGCTGCTGCGAGAGCAGCCGTTCGACCGCGAGCCACGAGACGATGCCGATGCCCAGGCCGGCTTCGACCGCGCGGATGACCCCCTCGAGACTCGAGACCACCACGCGCGTATGAACGCGCACGCCCTGCTCGCCCAACGCGCGCTCGGCCAGGATGCGCGTCGGCGAATCCGCTTCTCGGCCAACGAACGATTCGCCGGTGAGATCGGCGGCTCGGACGCTGCGCCGATCCGAAAAGCGGTGGCCCGCCGCCGGGACGATGAGGACGAGGTGATCCGCGGCGAACGGCCTGGCCTCGATGTCGGCGGCTTTGGGCAAATCCGATCCCAACGCGATGCTGACTTCACCCGAACGCAGCAGCGCCACGAGCTGGGCCGGATTCTCGACCCGCACATCGATGTCGCCGTGCGAGCGCACGGCCTCGAACTTCGCGAGCAGCGGCGAGAGAATGTAGCTGCCGTACGTCACGGTCGCCCCGAGCACCAGCGGCTGGGGTTCGGTCGCGCTGAAGCGCTTCATCTCGCGCTCGAGCGCCGCGACGCTGTCGATGACGCCGCGTGAGCGTTCGGCCAAGAAGCGGCCGGCGCGCGTAAGGATCGGCCGGCGTTTGACGATCTCGACGAGCGGCACGCCGAAATGCTCCGACAACGCCCGAATCTGCAGCGTCACCGCCGGCGGAGTCACGCCGAGTTCCTCAGCGGTGCGAGTGAAATTGCCAAGCTCGGCAAGCCGGACGAACGTTTGCAGTTGATTGAGCGAGATCGACATGCTGGTCCGGACAGCGTTCGCTGGAGTAGGTGCGATCCATGCGCACGTCCGAGATGCCCGAGCCGCGGGTACTTTCGTCCCTTCGACGGCCGGACCGTTCGAGCATAATTTGCAGCATGCGCTCTTACGCGGCGGGCCCGGCCTCGTCCACACCCAACTGACGATGCCGGTTCGATCCAGCGTCGTCAGCCAGCGCATTTTTACGGTTGTGGTCAAGGCGTGCCCCCCGCGCGTGGCCGATCTGCAAGCGTTTCTGGGCGCGCTCGACGCGGCGATCAGGGCCGGCACCGAAACGCTTTTTTCGTCGCTGGAGCAACTGCATTTTTGCAGTTTCACCATTTTTCCCGATGACCAGCTCGGACCGTCTCTCGTCTTCGAAAGCAACATCGACGGATCGCTCGACGACTACCTCGCGGCGCTGTGCCGTGCCGGCGCGGCGACGCTCCACGCGATCTTCGCGGCGGGCTGCGATTACCACGCGTCAAGCCCACAGCCCGAACTCTTACAAGCGTATTTGCGCGCGCATGCGATCCGGCCGGCGACGGCGTTCGTTGGGAATGTCGGGCGTTCGGTGCGCCGCATTCGCCAGGAGGCCGCGCTCGTCGCGCGCATCGAGGAGTTCTTGGACGAGCTGGCGCCGCCGCGCGGGACGGCGCCCGCGACGATCGTCGACAACGTGCGCGCGTTCGTTCGCAACGACCCGGCAGCGCACTGGGTGTGGGACGTGCAGCCGCGGCTGACCGCCGCCGACTTCTGCGCCCGTTGGTTCTCCGTCGTCGCCGTCGCGGCAGGGGCCCTGGCGTTGGTCTCGCTGGGGCCGCTCGGAGCGTACGTCGTCGCGCTGCGCCGACGTGAGCTGACCGATCCGGTCGACATTCCCGGGCCGTCGCCGGAGCACGTTCAGGCGTTGACCGAGCGCGAAGATCAGATCGTGCAGAACCACATGTCGAGCTTGTGTTACGTCAAGCCCGGCGCGTTCCGGCGCCGCACGCTCAAGGTCGTGCTGTTCGCCGCCAACCTCGTCGCGCGCGTCTCGGTCGGCGGAAAACTGCTCGGCCTCGACAGTCTGCACTTCGCCCATTGGGCGCTCATCGACGGCGACACGCGGCTGCTGTTCCTGACCAACTATGACGGTTCGTGGGAAAACTACCTCGACGATTTCATCGACAAGGTCGCCGCGGGACTCACCGCCATCTGGAGCAACACGCGCAACTTTCCGCGCACGTCATTCTTGCTGCTCGACGGCGCGAAGGATGAAAAGCGGTTCAAGGCCGTCGCCCGAACCACCCAAGCCTATACGAACGTTTGGTACAGCGCCTATCGGGGGCTGCCCGTTACGTGCATCGAGAAAAATCGCGCGATTTGCGAGGGGCTTGCCGCCGCGCCGCGCACGCTCGACTCCGCAGCTTGGCTGCGCCTGTTTTGAGGTGAGGACACTCGCGTGAGCGCACTCGAACGCAACGACATGCAGGGCC
The DNA here is from genome assembly GCA_003134035.1 of Candidatus Velthaea versatilis. Classification (GTDB taxonomy): domain Bacteria; phylum Vulcanimicrobiota; class Vulcanimicrobiia; order Vulcanimicrobiales; family Vulcanimicrobiaceae; genus Velthaea; species Velthaea versatilis. Next base: position 2,731 of record PLAE01000206.1, on the reverse strand, counting down.
TGCTGCTCAGCGCCTACGGCCACTTGCCGTGGTCGGCCAACGTGGTTTTGCGCATCGACGCCGCCGCGCGAGCGCGCGGCTGGCTGGGATCGCTGGCCGGCAGCGTTACCTCCGCGCTGGGCAAGCATCGGACGCGCGGCACGAACGTCGCGCTGACCTACTGCGGCTTGCGCGCGCTGGGGCTGGGCGGCGCGGCCGGCTTTCCGCTGGCGTTCGTCGACGGCATGGCGTCGGCGCGGCGCGCCCGACTGCTGGGCGATTGCGGCGCGAGCGCACCCGGCGCGTGGTCGTGGGGCAGCGATCCGGACAGCGTGCACGTCCTGCTCATGCTCTTCGCCGATGAGGAAACCGGGCTCGCTGCGGCGCTTGCGGAGCACCGCGCGGCGTTCGCGGCGAACGGCTTGCACGAGATCGTGACGTTGGCCACCCGTCGTCATCGCGATGGGAAGGAACACTTCGGCTTCTCGGATGGCATCGCGCAGCCGGCGATTCGCGGCGAGCGGAGCAGCGAGCCGGCGCGCCGCCGCACCAACCCGGACAATGACGTGGCCGCCGGTGAGTTCGTGCTGGGCTACCGCAATGAATATGGCCGGCTGCCGGATACGCCGGCCGTCGACGCGGCGGCCGATCCAGGTGCCGTCTTGGCCGGCGCCGGCGGCGGCACACACGACTTGGGCCGCAACGGGAGTTACCTCGTTTTCCGGCAGATCGAGCAAGATGTGGCGGCTTTCTGGCGCTTTCTCGACGACCGTACGCGCGGATCCGAGGGCAGCGACTCGGCGGCGCGCGAACGGCTGGCGGCGAAATTTCTCGGGCGCTGGCCCAGCGGCGCGCCGCTCGTGCAAGCACCGCTGGCCGACGATCCGCAACTGGCGGCGGCCAACGATTTCGGTTTCGCGGCCGACCGGCGCGGGCTGAGCTGTCCGGTCGGCGCGCATATCCGGCGGGCCAATCCGCGCGACGGTTTCGCGGATGAGGCGCCGCGCCAATCGGTGCGGCGTTCGAACCGCCACCGCCTCTTGCGGCGCGGCCGCCCCTACGGTCCGCGGATCGCGAACGTGCTCGAAGACGACGGCGCGTCGCGCGGCCTGGCCTTCATCTGCTTGAACAGCGATATCGAGCGGCAGTTCGAGTTCGTGCAGCAGACCTGGATCAACAACGTCACGTTTTGCGGCCTGGCCAACGAAGTCGATCCGCTCGTCGGAGCCCAGAACGGCAGCGGCTTCTATACGATTGCGGACGATCCGCTGCGGGCGCGCGTGAAGGGCATCCCGCGCTTCGTCACAACCAAAGGCGGGGCGTACTTTTTTCTGCCGGGGCTGCGCGCGCTGCGCTTCCTCGCATCGCTCGAGCCCGTCGCCGCAGGCTGACGCACATGGACGTTCATTGGGAAATCGATCCGGAGCTCGGCGTCGCGCCCTGCGAGCCGGAGCCGATAGTTAAAGCGAGCGTGCCGTCTCGATGGCTCGCTCTTCGGTCATGGTCGATCCCAGGACCATGAGATCCTCGAAGCGTTCCGCTCCGATCGTGTCGCGCAAGATCGGCATCACCCGGTCGTATTCTTGTTGCTGCAGGTACTGGCGCACCGCGCCGAGCGCGGCGATTCGCGTATCGACGTAGCCCAGCAGTTGCGCTGCGACCTCCGAGCGGGATGACGCCCGGCGCGAATCGTCGGCCGTCAGCGCCGCGATCGCCGCGAAGTGCTGCAGGGCCCAGCCAATCTCGGCGACTTGCTGCGTTTCACCGGCGAGCACGAGCGCATCCTGCGCATGCGCGCGCGCATCGGTCCACTGTTGCCCGGCGATGAGATACGCGGCGAGGTTGTTGGTTTCCATCGTTACGAACAGCGTCAAGCCGAAAGCGCGCATCGTGCTCAATGAGGCGGTGCTGAGCTGCACGGCCCGGGCGATGTTGCCGGCCCGAAACTCGATGAGCGCCGCGGCGCTTTCGGCGATCACCGAATACGCGTCCGCGCCGGTCGCATCATAGAGTTCGAAGGCTTCCGCCAAATGGGCGCGCGCGCCGTCCAAGTCGCCGCGCAGCGACCGCGCGCGGGCCAAGCCCGCGAGCGCCAAACCCGCGAGCGGCGTATTGCCCAGCGCGCGTGCTCCGGCGAGCGAACGTTGCAGCAGCGGTTCGCCTTCGGCGAGAAGACCCAGGTTCGCGAGCGAACGGCCGGTCACGAATTGGGCGCGCGCGACGCCCAGCGGATCGCCGAGTTCGCGAAACACCTCGATGAGACGGCGGCTTTTCGCGAGCGCGGCCTCGAATTCGCCAAACATGTACGCGACCGTAGCGACAGAGTGCTCGAGCGTCGCGGCGACGATCGGCGGCGTTTGTTCGTCGACCGATTCGATCGCCGTGTGCAGCCAGCGGCGGCGCTCGGCGATCGTCGACGCCGGCCAGACGGCGCGCATCGCGCCCGCCAGACGTTGGCCCAGAATGAGGTCGTGCCGTTCGACGAGCGTCCAGTGCAGCGCCGCCCGCCAATTCTCGATTTCGAGCGCGGCGCGCGCGAACCACACCGAGTTGCGCTCCACGTCGTGCTCGCGCTCCATGCGCTCGGCCAGCTCGACGTACGCTTGCGCGTGGCGGCGCGCGATGAGGTTGGCCTCACCGCGCGCCGTCAACTTCTCATAGGCGTATTGGCGCGACGACTCGAGCAAACGGTAACGCGGTTCAGGCACGTCGAGATCGGCGACCACCAGCGACTTGTCGACCAGCGACGAGA
>PLAE01000143.1:461-11400 GCA_003134035.1 Candidatus Velthaea versatilis | reverse complement strand
GCGCCGCCAGCGCCGGGCCGATCCCCGGAACGGCTTGGAGCGAGTCCGCATCGGTCGTGTTCAGATCGAGGCTGAATTGCGCGGGCGCAGCCGCACCGGCACCGCGGTAGCCGCCGTGACCGCGCGAGCCATGCGTAGAACGACGGCGCGGATGAGCCGAACGCCGGCTGCGCCGCGCGGGCTCGCCCAGTTTGGGCACGGCGACTTCAACGCCGTCGTCGAGCGGCTCAGCTAAGTTGACGGCGACGAGATCGGCGTCCGGCTTCGCCCCGCCGGCCCGCGCGAGCGCGNNGCGCGGCGCAGCCGCCGTGCCCCCGTGGTCGCCGCCGGCCGCGGGCCCGCTCGACGCATGCACCATGGACGCGACCGGAAAGCCGCTTCCGGTCGGCATTTGCGGCGGCCGAAAGAACAGCGCCGCAACCGCAGCGACGATAGCCAACACCGCCAGAACATACTTCATGCGCCTCAGTCACGCGCGACCGCGGCGAGCCAAGCGCGCAACGTGAGCCGTCCGAAGCCGCGGCTGGGACCGGCGGCGCCGAGGGAGNNACGACGCCGATCCGCGGCCCAAGTATTACGTCCTCGAGATGCTGCCCTACCCGTCGGGCGATCTGCACGTCGGGCACGCCAAGAACTACACGCTCGGTGACGCCGTCGCGCGGATGATGCGCATGCGCGGTTACAACGTCGTCCATCCGATGGGTTGGGACGCTTTCGGCTTGCCGGCGGAAAACGCCGCGATCCAGCGCGGCATCGCGCCCGAAACGTGGACCCGCTCGAACATCGCGAACATGGAACGCCAGATTCGGCTGATGGGCACCGGCTACGACTGGTCGCGCGAGTTCGCAACCTGCGATCCGGAGTATTACCGTTGGAACCAGTGGTTCTTCTTGCGGATGTACGAACGCGGGTTGGCCTACAAACGTGAAGCACCAGTGAACTGGTGCCCGGTCGATCAAACCGTGCTGGCCAACGAGCAGGTCGAGGACGGCGTGTGCTGGCGCTGCGGCAGCGTGGTCGAACGGCGCAAACTCTCGCAGTGGTTTTTGAAGATCACCGACTACGCCGACCGTTTGCTGGCCGGCATCGAGCAGCTCGACGGCTGGCCCGCGCGCATCAAGACCATGCAGCGCAACTGGATCGGCAAGAGCGCGGGCGTCACCTTTTCGTTTGACGTCGAGCACCTCGACGCCAAGGTCGACGTCTACACGACGCGCGTCGACACGATTTATGGCGTAACGTTCATCGCGCTGGCCGCCGAACATCCGGCCGTCGAGCGCATTCTGACGGCGCTGCCCGAACGCCGCGCGCGCATCGAAGGGTTCGCCGCGGAACTGCGCACCAAATCGGAGCTCGAGCGAACGCAGCTTATGGAGAAGACCGGCATCTTCTCGGGCGCCTACGCGGTTAATCCGCTCTCACGCGAAAAGGTACCGATCTGGGTCACCAACTACGTGCTGGCCGATTACGGGACGGGCGCGGTAATGGGCGTCCCGGCGCACGATGATCGCGACTTCGATTTCGCCCGCAAACACGGCTTGCCGATCGCTCAAGTCATCGCAGCGCATGCCGACGTGCCCGATGCGCCGCTGACCGCGGCCTTCGTCGACGACGGCCGGCTCGTCGCCAGCGGCGAATTCTCCGGGATGACCTCGGAGCATGCGCGCACGGCGATCGGCGAAAAGCTTGCCCGGATGGGCCGCGGCGCACCGACGATCAATTTTCGATTTCGCGATTGGCTGATCTCGCGGCAGCGCTACTGGGGCACGCCGATCCCGATGATCTACTGTCCGACCGACGGCGAAGTGATGGTGCCCGACGCGGCGCTGCCGGTCGTCCTGCCGCCGGAGGTCGAGATCACGGGACAGGGTTCGCCGCTCGCGCGCGATCCCAACTTCATGAACACGACCTGCCCGAAGTGCGGCGGACCGGCGCAACGCGACCCCGACACGATGGACACGTTCGTGGACTCATCGTGGTACTACGTGCGTTATCTCGATTCGCACAATGCGCGAGCGCCCTTCGACGGCGCCAAAGTCTCGCCGTGGATGCCCGTCGACCAGTACATCGGCGGGGCCGAACACGCCGTGATGCACCTGCTGTACGCGCGCTTCTTCTACAAGTTCATGATCGACCAGGGCTACCTCTCGGGTCCCGACGAGCCGTTCACGCGGTTGTTCAATCAAGGCACGCTGCTGCGCAACGGGGAGAAGATGTCCAAGAGCCGGGGCAACGTCGTGGGCATCGATGAAACCGTCGACACGCACGGCGTCGATGCGATGCGGCTGTTTCTGCTCAAGGCCGCGCCGCCCGAAGACTCGTTGGAGTGGACCGACGAAGGGATCGTCGGGCGGGTCCGCTTCATCGCCCGCGTGTGGCGCGCATGCGAGCCGCTCGCCGCGGCCGCCGGACGCATTTCCACCGCCGCGCTGCCGGAGATACGCGGCGAGATTGCGCGCGAGCTGGTGCGCGCGGTCCATACCGCGCTCAAGTCCGGGACCGACGAAACGGTCAGCAAGCGCTTTCACTACAACACGACGACGGCGCGGCTCGACGAGTTGGTCAATCTGTTGACCGCGGCGACACGCGATCCGGCTATGGCCGGGGACCCCGCGGTCCTCTATACCGTCGCGATGCTGCCGATCGTTCTGGCACCGTTCGCCCCGCATCTGGCCGACGAGTTGTGGTCGCGAATGGGCAAGCCGAATTCGGTTCATCTCGAACCCTGGCCCGACGCGGATCCCGCCGCGCTCGCCGTTTCCACGATCACGCTGGTGGTGCAAGTCAACGGCAAAGTCCGCGCCAAGATCGAAACGGCCCCGGACATCGACGAAGAGGCCGCCTTCGCGCTCGCATCGGCCGAGCCACCGGTGACCGCGCAACTCGCCGGCAAAACGCTGCGCAAGCGCATCTTCGTGCCGGGCAAGCTGCTCAATATCGTCGCGAATTAGCGAGTTCTATTTTACCGCGGTTTCTTTCGAACGCACCTTCGCCAACACCGTAGCTTGGTAAAGCGCTGAGCGATGCCAAGTGGCCGCGTCGCCCAGAATGTCCGCCAGCGAATGGGACGGGCTCCAGCCCAGGACATCGCGTGCCTTTTGACTGCCGGCGACGAGCACGGCGGGGTCGCCACCGCGTCGCGGCGCGATATCGGGGAGAAAGTCCGGACGATCGAGCGCCTTGCGTGCGGCCTCGACGATTTCGTTCACCGAATAGCCGGTGCCACTGCCGAGATTGAAAATGTTCGTTTCGCCATCGCTCAACAAATACTCCAGCGCGCGAACGTGACCGTCGATCAAATCGATGATATGGACGTAGTCGCGAATCGCGGTGCCGTCCGGCGTGGGGTAATCGTCGCCGTACACCGTGAAGCCGCCTTGCAAACCAACCGCCACAAGTAAACTTGGCGGCGTATCGATGAGCTGCATGACCAGGCGCGGGATCAAATGCGATTCCGGCACGTGTGCCTCGCCCAACTTCGCTCGGACGGGCGCCGCGCCCGCGACATTGAAATAGCGCAGCGTGACCGAACGCATGCCGTCGGGATCGAGCGTCCGCAGCGCTTGCTCCGCGTCGAGTTTCGATTGCCCGTAGGGATTGATCGGTTTGGTCGGCGTGGTCTCGGCGATCGGCTCCTCGCCGCCGACCTCACCGTAGACCGCGGCCGTGCTCGAAAACACCGTCTTGTTCACACCGCATCGGTGCAGCGTTTGGAAAAACCGAACCGCCTTGTCGCGGTTATTTTCAAAGTATTTCGCGGGGTTGTTGACGGACTCGCCGACTTCGATGAAGGCCGCGAAATGCATCGCCGCGACCGGCCGGTACTTTTCACAGACGCCGCGCACGAAGTCCGAGTCGCCGATATCGCCCTGCTCGAATAACCCAAACGCGGTCGCCCAAGCGTTGCCGGTGGCGAGATTGTCGATGATCACCGGCTCATGTCCCGCTAGCTTGAGAACGTACGCGGCATGGCTGCCGATATATCCGGCGCCACCGGAAATGAGAACAGTGGACATCAGATCCCTTCCGCTCCGGCGATAACGCGATCCCGCCGCTCGGATTGCATGCGAGATCGCCGAACGGCGAAACGACGACGCCGGACTCGCCCCAAACGAATACGCATGTCTGCGCGAAATTCGCCGTTTTCGGAATCCGCCCTGGCGCGAACGATTCGTCTAAAGACGTGAAGACGCGTGGTGCAGCTTCGTACGACTTTCGAGACAAGCGGTTGCGCGATTTGAATGGCACCCGGCGCGCGGCGGGTTGCCGACGAACCGCGGGCGCGTGAAGGCAACGCGATGCAGCGCGCGCCCCTCGTCATTCCCGCCGCGGCGCTCCTGATCGGCATCATCGGCGAGGCGCACGGGCTCACGGCCGCGCTCGCGTGCGTCGCAGCAGGACTGGCAGTGTTACGGGCCGATGCTTGCGCCGGTTTACTGGCCGGACTTCTGCTCGGATACGCGCATGGCCATCCGGCAATAGTCGAGCGCGAGTTACACACCTCAACGTATGCGGGCACCGTCGTCGGCGACGTGCGGTCCGACGACGGCGTGACGACGTTTCCCTTCGCCGTCGCGGGTTTTGGAACGCTGCGGGCAACGGGTCGGGTCATGGTGGCGGCGGGGGAGCGTCTCACGCTCAGCGGCCGCATTGCGCCGCTTGACGAAGCACGCAACCCGGGCGAACCATCGCCGCGCGCGCTCGCGATCGACGACGGGATAACGGGCGAACTCACGATTCGCGCACTCCTGGCTCGCACCGTGCCGGACCGCTTCAATCCGCGCGTGTGGCCGGCCATGCTGCGCGAACGCGCTTCCCGAACCGTTCGCGCACTACTGCCCGAGCCCCAAGCAACGCTGCTCGCCGGCGCACTCTGGGGCGAACGCGGGACGCTGCCGCAAGACGTGCGCGACGACTTTCAAGCGACCGGGACGGTCCACGTGCTCGTAACCGCGGGTTTACATCTCGGGGTCATCGCGGCGCTTGCCGGCGGCTGTCTAGCCTTGCTGCGTGTTCCGCGTGTCGCCGCGGCGCTCGCGACGATTCCCATCGTGTACGGTTACGCGTGGATGACCGGATGGCATCTGCCGTCACAGCGCGCGGCCGCGATGATCACGGTCGCACTCGTCGCGCGCGCCTGCGGCGCCCGTGCATTCTCGCTCAACACGCTGGCGATCGCCGCGATCGTCGTTGCCGCGTGTTGGCCCGTCGCCGTTCAAAGCATCTCATTCGCGCTCTCGTTTTCGTGCGTGACCGCCATCGTTTTGTTCGCGGAGCCGATCGCCGACTGGCTCGAAGGGCGGCGGGTGCCCGCTTTGGTCGCTGAGGCGCTCGCGCTTACCGTGTCGACGCAGATCGGCGTGTGGCCGCTGACGGCCGCCGTATTTTTTAGCGTCGCACCCTACGCGATGCTCGCCAACGCGATCGTCGTTCCGCTCGTCGGCGTTACGATGACGCTCGGCATCGCAAGCATCCTAACTTTTCCGATCTCGGTGCTCGCGGCGATTTTCGCACGCTGGGACACGTGGCTCTTGACGCTGATCTTTGCGGCGACGCATTTTATCGCTGACCTACCGGGCGCGCGGCTGACGATGACGCCGCCACCGCTGTGGTCGATCGTCGCGTACGACGCTGCCGCGATTGCCGCGGCGGCCGTTCTGCAGCCGCGTCCTCGCTTCGCTGCCGGAGTTCTCGGCCTGGCGTGTCTCGGCATCGTCGCGGCCGCGAACGTTCACCCGCCGCAGCCGTTCTCGATCACGGTGCTCGATGTCGGCCAAGGGGACGGTATCGTGATCCGCACGCCCCACGGCCGCACGATCCTCATAGACACGGGCGGCCGGCTCGAGCGCGGGCCGACGATCGACGGGCGTTCGCCGGCCGAACGCAGTGCGGAGCGGATCGTCATTCCGTATCTCCGCCGCGCGGGAATTAGTCGCGTCGACCTCATGGTCCTGACGCATCCCCACGGCGATCACGTCGGCTCAGCTTCCGCTATCTTGAAGATGATGCCGGTGGGTTGGGTGGCGGATAGCGGGCAGCAGTATGGTGGTCATGCGTATCACGACGCACTTGCCGCGGCGAGGTTACGCGGCGTGCCCGTCGTCGTGCCAGCGTGTCATCAACGATGGGTCGATGATGAGGTGCGGCTCACGTTTCTCACAACATGCGGGCCTCCGTTCAAGGACGGTCCGAATGATGTGAACGAGAACTCGCTCGTCGTACTCGTGCAATACGGAACATTACGCGCGCTGTTCATGGGTGACGCCGGATTTCAATCAGAAGAACGCCTACTGGCGCAGAGCGACGATCTTCACGCCGACATCCTCAAAGTCGGGCATCACGGTTCAGCGTATTCATCGAGTGCTGCATTCATTGCGGCCGTCCATCCGCGCTTTGCGATCGTGTCCGTCGGCCGCCACAACCTGTTCGGGCATCCCGCACCTACTACGCTGGAAACATTGCGCCGTGCTGGTGCTTCGATCTTTCGGACGGATCAGTGCGGAGCGGTCACGGTCACCGCCGGAGTTGCCGCGCCGAGCATGAAAACGATGCTGTCTTGTTCTTCTGCGCCTGACGCGACGACAATTTCGACCACGGGCAAGGATCTAACGGCTCGACGCTAAGCGCCAAGCCCGCTGAACGCCGGCAGCAAATATCACGCGGAGTTTTGCAGCGAACGGCGCCCGACATTGCGCCCATCATCAATGCCGCGCTCGGCACCGTACCTCGTCCAATCGATGCATTGATTTAGACATCAAATGATGATAAGATTTATGTCATTGACCCAAGGAGGAAGCGATGCGGACGACACTAGCGCTTGACGACGAATTGGTTGCCCAAGCGCAAGCTTACACCGGGCTGAAGGAAAAGTCGGCGCTCGTCCGCGAGGCGTTGAAGGCCTTAATTGAGNNTGATTCTGGTCGATACATCGATCTGGATCGACCATCTACGTGCGCGGGACGAACAGCTTGCGAATCTCCTTCTAGGTGGAACAGTGCTGTCACACCCGTTCGTCATCGGCGAGATCGCACTCGGGGGGCTCCGCAATCCGGCTCGCGTCCTCAAAGAACTGCAGCGATTACCCGTTGCAAACGTCGCCACGGATCAAGAGGTGCTTCGTATGATTCGTGATCGCGCGTTAGGCGGACGCGGGATCGGCTACGTCGATGCGCATCTACTCGCTGCAGTTCGGTTGAGCGCCGGGGCATCGTTGTGGACGCGCGACAGGCGCCTCCTCAACGCGGCCCGTGAGTTGTCGCTGGCGTCTCGCTGACCATCGGCCAACCGCCGAAGGTGCTTCTCGGGCTGATCAGTGATGATGCGTCATCCGGGCCATGCGCGGAGCGCGGCATTGCAAACTTCGACGAGACGCGTGCGCGGGGCACCATCGCGGGCAAGGACCGACATGCCCGCAACGACGATCAAGACGAACTCGGCTAAGGTAAGGGCATCCGTATCGCGCGGCAGCAGGCTTGCCGCGATATCTCGCTCAATGCGCGCGCGAAGTTGCGCGGCGATGCCGCGGCGGATGTCGGCAACTGCACGCTGGACGTCAGCCCGCTCGCGTTGGGAACCATGACCTTCGGCCCCGGTGCATGGGGCGCGGACGCGCCGACGTCGCGCGCCATCTTCGATGCGTATCGCAATGCCGGCGGCAATTTCGTCGACACGGCCGACATCTATTCGGGTGGCGAGAGCGAGCAGCTCGTCGGCCAATTTATCCGGGAGTCCGGCAAACGCGACGATATCGTTCTGGCGACGAAGTTTGGGTTCAATGACTCGGCAAGCCCGTTGGTCGCGACGCAGGCCGGCGGCGGCAACCCGAATGCGGGCGGCGCCGGTGCCAAGAACATCCACCGTGCGATCGATGGGTCGCTCAAGCGGCTTGGAACCGACTTCGTCGACCTCTACTGGATGCACATCTGGGATGGCATCACACCGGTCGAAGAGATCGTCCAGACGCTCGGGAACCTCGTGCGAGCGGGCAAGATACGCTACTACGCCTTCTCGGACATGCCCGCGTGGTTTGCGATGAAGGCCGCGACGATCGCCGGCGAGCGCCGCATTCCCGGGCCGATCGCGATGCAGCTCGAGTATTCGCTGGTAGCCCGCGACATCGAAGGCGAGCATCTCCCCGCAGCGCAGGAGGCCGGCATGGGCATCATGCCATGGAGCCCGCTCGCGGGCGGTTTCCTAACCGCCAAATACAAGCGCGGCGACACCGGCGATTCCGGCCGACTGAGCGGCGCCAACCCGTTCGGGGACAGCAAATTCGTCGATCGCAACTGGGACATCCTCGATGCCCTGAACGCCGTCGCCGCCGAGCTCGACCGGCCCGCCGCGCAGGTCGCGCTCGCCTGGGTCATGGCGCGCCCCGGAATCAGTTCGACGCTCATCGGCGCGCGCACGGTTTCGCAACTCGAAAGCAATGTCGCCGCCGCCTCAATCGTAATGAGCGGCGATCAGATGGCGCGTCTCAACGACGCGAGCGCGCCAACACCGGGGTTCAGCGCTTCTCTTGCGCAGCCCATGATCCGACGCATGATCTTCGGCGGCCATGATGTGTTGGGCTGGAGCCGTTGAGGACGATTGCTGCTGACATCGCTCCGCGCATGAGGCAGCCTTCGTTGTCTTCGAAAACGTCAGCATCGGCCGAGTTCATTGCGAATCGCTTTGGAAGTTATACCCTCCATTTCGTGGTCGACGCCGACCCCGGGCCTGGATCAGCCTCGTGGCGTAGCGGCGGCGATGCCGCCGCTGCGCCTGCGCGCTCGCGTTAGGGGCGAAGCGCGGCGATCCGGCCGCGCCGCGGGCCGCGCGTCGCGTGGCCGACCGCATCTTGGCTATAAGGCAACGCCGCCTCAAGGGAATCGCGAAAAAACCGCACCCTTCTCGATGCAGCACACTCGTGCGCAGGCCAAAACGTGGTGCGTCGACGGCGCCTGTGCGCGCACAGCGCCCGCGGTCGCATTTATCGCCAACGCGAACGCGATCCCGATCGCAGTCGAACCAATATTACCGCGCAGCCGGGTGAACGGCGCGGGGCCAACAAAGGTAGGTTGGCGCCCGCGGTGTCCCTCGGCGTTGACGTCGCACGTAGCCTCGGGATCAAGGCTTCATCGCGGCATCGACGAGATCGCCTTTTGAGCGACCCACGGCCACACTCGGTCGTTAATGTCGCCTTCTTTTCACATCCTCGGCGCGACGTCTACTGGCGTAAACGACACGATCGCGTGGTTGTTGCGGTCGGCCGTCCAGAACTGCTCGCCATCGAATGCAACGCTGCGTGGTTTGAACGGAAGCGAGCAAAGGGCTTGGATCGCCGATGCATCAGCGTCGATGCCGAGACGATCGAAGCGACCGTCGCCCCACGCTTCGTCGACGGTCACGAGGTAAAACGCACCGTCGACGATCGTCATACCAACCGGGCGCCGCTCCAATTGCACTTCGCGCAGCGCGGCACCGCGTTCGTCAAGTTCGATGAGTTTCTTATCCCAGGCCTGCGAGAGATAGAGCGTTCCGTTTGCATAGGCGACAAACGATCCGGATTAATCCGGACATGCGAAACACTCTGCAAATCCCGCGTCAGGCTAAAATCTATAGACGTAACGGTGATCGCGCTCCAGATCTGGTTCGTCGATCGCCGGCGCCAGGATCAGCCGAAAATCAGAACCGGTATACGTGATGCCCAGCGAGTCGGATGGCCGAACGAACTCGCGTTGAATGCTCCACGTCTGCAGATCAATCGCATACAAACAGCCATTCGCGACGCTCGTCAACCAGATCGTCGCGCCGTCCCACGCAAGGCCTTGCGGACCTTGCACCGGGGAAGCGTGTCGCGTGAGTCCACTCATCAGCAGTTTAAGCTATCCCGAGATGCGCATGATCTGCCGGATCGTGCGCGATCGCCAGCAAAGCATAATGACCGCAGTTGCGGGGCGGCTCACGTCGAGATTACCGCAACGAGGTCACGACATACAAGCGAGGGCAAATCCGGATGGGAGCGCCAACGCTGCACGATGATCGTTCGTCTGCCCCGAAGATGCCTCTATTTGGTTGCTCTAAAGTAGATCACGTCGAATCCATAGTGTTTATGGTTTTCTCGATCGGGGAAAAAATAGAGATACATCGTTAGGATAGCGCCCGGATCGATCTTGGGCATGCCCGGTGGTGCCTCAACGGTCAAGAATCCAGATCGATCGAACTTCAGCGACTCAGGTGACGAGGTCACATAAAGGCGCGAATCTTGATTTACGGTCTGTATCGACCCGTTAGCACGACGCACGTTGATCGAGATCGGCACCTTCTTCCCGATCTTCACCGGTATGATGGCCGCATCGAATGCCGCGCCTAGCGCCAGCTTTTGCGCTGCGGACAGTTCTTTTTTTGACCCAGCGCCTAACCCAATGATATCTCCCAATGCGACGAGACCGACAGTCGACCGCCCGTCGATAGTAACCTTGAATTTGATCGCGGCGTCGGGTGCGGGTTCCGCCGCACATGCGCCAGCCATAAAACGTGCGCCGAGTACCAGCCCCATGACCAGCGAAAGGCCAAGATATTTCCGTATCTCCTTAATCATGAGACAAACCCACGAATGCGATTCACGTCGGTGCACCTCGTTCGTGCAACAGCAAATAGCGGGCCTCGCCCCTACCTAAGGATTCTAGCAGTGAGGGGAAGCCTTCTCGCGGGGTTTCTGGGTTCGGAGTTGCCGACCCAAAGCACCACTCGAGGACTGGACTTGACCCGGTTTAGTGGACACCGAGATAAGCCTGTCGAAGCCAGGCGCAGGAGTGTCTAGTGGCAAGAAAACCGACGAAGAAACCCAAAGAAAGCAAGCGGCAACGATACACCCCGGAGTACAAGCTCGAGGCGGTTCGCCTCAGCAACGAAGGAACCAAAACGATCGCCGCAGTCGCGGCCGATTTGGGAATTC
>PLAE01000143.1:0-377 GCA_003134035.1 Candidatus Velthaea versatilis | reverse complement strand
AGATACGAGTGCATCGACGAAAGCGCAGGTGAATACCGCGTGGCGATGATGTGCTCACTGCTCAAAGCGTCGCGGGCCGGATATTATGCGTGGCGCGATCGTAAGGAGTCTGCGCGGTCGGAAGAGGATGCGAAGCTGGCGGCGCAGATTCGAGTAATCCACAAGCAGAGCCATGAGACCTACGGAAGTCCGAGAATTCACGCTCAGCTTCGACACGACGGTACACGTGTAGGGAGAAAGCGCGTCGCACGAATAATGCGCAACGAAGGTGTTGCCGTTCGTCTACGACGTCGGTATCGCAAAACAACCGACTCGAAACACAAGCATCCAATCGCGCCAAACCTTTTGAAACGGAGGTTTGCGATCAAGTCCATCCG
>PLAE01000081.1 GCA_003134035.1 Candidatus Velthaea versatilis | reverse complement strand
ACGACGTGGCATGAGCGGCGCGCCGCGGATGTCCCGCGCCGGATTGAAGTCCCATTTGACGGGATTGCCTCCGGCCTGCGTCAGCTCGAGCAACATGGGGCGGCCTTCTGCTTCATCGACACGGCTCCAAGCCGCACTGACGAAACCGCGCTGCTCTTCAGCCTCGCCTCTGTTGTGCTCGTCCCAATACGCCCAAGCCCTTCCGACCTCTGGGCTGCTGCGGCGACGGTGGAGCTGCTGAAACGCGACAACGTTTCGTTCCTCTTCGTCCTGAACCAGGTGAAGGCCAACGCGGGCATTACTGCCCAGGCGGCAGCGGCGCTGTCCCATTATGGGCCCGTTGCGGAGACGTTCATTGCCGATCGCGTCCCCTACGCCGCCGCGCTCACCGACGGACGCTCCGCAATGGAGCTGAGTCCGAAAGGCCCGGCAGCGATCGAAACCGCCGGGCTATGGAAGAACATAAAAGCATGTTTGCATGCAAGCATGAAGAAAAATAATGCCGCCATGCAAATGACGCAGGAGGTCGCCGCGCATGCCTAAGCCCACGGTTCTCACCCCGGACGCGCTCGCTCCGGTTACGACCACTCCGCCCGCTGCGACGACCCCGCGCGGCGGCGCCCGCAAGCCTGCGGCGGTCCCCTCTCCTAAGCCGGTGCCGCTACAGGTGCGATTACCGAGAGCAGAAGTGCGGGCGATCAAAATCGCCGCCGCAGAGCGCGAACAAACAATCAGCGATTTTATGCTGGCATGCTTCCATGCATACATGCAAAAATAATTTCATGGTCAGACGGGATGATGGCAAACGCGATGCCTAAAGCTCCGCTCAAAGCGATCGACTCGAAGATCGCGGCGATCCAGAAGGCGCAGCGCGCCGAGCTGCAGCTCAAGCTCTTCCCGGATTGGCCCGACGATCGCCGGGGCGCCCCGAACGAGGTCATCCGGTCGGCGATCTTCGGCGTGGTAAAGCGCGGACTGCTGCTGCTCGGCATGGCGGCGCTGCTCGCGATTGCGCCCAATTGGCGTCCCTCCGGCCGCGGCGGCCCTGTCGAGCGCGAACTCGTCGACTCCCGCGGCGTGCGGTACGCCTGGTCGTTCGACATGCGCCTGGGACTGCTGGGCAGCGTCGTCGTTGGGATCGTGTCGGCGTTGTTTGGCATCGGTGGCGGCCCGATTCAAGTACCATTTCTGGTTGCGGCGCTCAACTACCCCGAGCACGTCGCGACGGCGACATCGCACGCGGTGCTGGCCGCAACATCGCTCGTTGCAACGCTGATCCATGCCGCGCGCGGCGATTTTTCCGCCGATCTGCGGCTCACGTTGGCGACATCGCTGGGCGCCTTCATCGGCGCCCCGCTCGGCGCCCGCTTGTCGCGTTTCGTGCCCGGGCGCGTTCTGCTCCGCATCTTGGCGGCGATGCTGGCGTTCATCGCCGCCCGGTTGATCTTCGTTCATGACGATCGGCCCGCGAACCATCTCACAAAGCCGTGACTGCAACCAAAAGGCGTTCGGGCGCCGACCGATTCGTTTCGCCCGAAACTGGCCTGACCTGACCCCTGGCGGCCCGTCCCACCGTCGCGCGTCGCTGGGCAGCCATTTTCACGGATCTTTGAGCAGACAGCTGCGATGCCGAGCAACAACTAAATAATTTGAGCACAGTATCACGTAATGTGAGCAGACGCGATCGCCCCGTATCACCTAATCTGAGCACGGTTTTGCGATCAAATCGCGCACGGCTGCCGATGATGCCGAGCAGCTACAGGTAGACACTGAGGAGGATATGCGGCGACGTGTTGCATCAGCGCCGTACGTCCGAAGGATCGGTCGGTTTATCTGCCGTGACTTGTCGAAGCTTAAGGATCGGGATCGGATTGCTCGATCCTTCGATCGCGCAGCAGGTCGAATGCAATGAGGTGTGCTGCGCCCGATAGCCCCACACCGAAGAGCGGGATGAGGGCGAGCGGAAACGTCACGATTGTCCGCATGCGCGCATCGCCTCTCAGCGTCAAACTGAGGCCGGTGGCGAGCGCCGCGATGAAATCCGACAAACCGAAAAGGTGAAATGCGACGTAGGTCGAGTGGCGCTGCGGCAGCACAATGAGGGCGCCGGCAAGGATGCTCGTCGCCAAGTCACCCCACGCAGCGTTGCGCACAAATGGCGGCGGAAGTTCGTCCTTCGAGCCGTAGAAGAGGAACGCTGCGGTCCCGGCAACCCGCCAGGTGTGGAAGAGTGAGAGCTTGTGAATGCCCACGTCGCGAGCAAGAGCTTTGAGTGCCGACGATCGCGCGTACGCGATCGTCGGCAGAGCGATGCCACCGATTATGAGCGGGGCGACGAGCCGGGCCGGCAGCTTCGCGAGCACTCCGCTTGCACTCGCTGCCGCCACGACGGCGCCCCAGGTAGCAACGTTGGTGAGAACTTCGCATTTAGTTGTGGCGAGCTGAGGCCGTTTCGGAGGTTCCTGCATTTCAAACTTCTCCGTTAGCGTGCGCGGCATATGATGGACCCGGCGGGATGGCGGCTCGGACCATCGAACGGCTCGCGGACCGGATTACGAATGATCGACAAGGAGCGGATCGCGAGCACGTGCAGCGCGAGTGCGAGCGGCACGATGAGCGTCGGGATGAAACTGTAGGGGAATGAGCCGATCGCCGCATTGGGCACCTCGGTCGAGATCAAGTGGATAGCCGGCGATATCAAGACGTTCCGCACGACGACATTCGCCAGGCTCACGATCCCCACAACATTCCATACCAGAGCCGCGCGGGCATCGATCGCGTGCCGGGCGTACAACACCGCGACGACGGGAGCGCTTATCCCCACGAGAATGTCGAAGTTCGCTCCGTGGAAAGTCAACATTTTCGGCAGCTGACCGGCGTGCCAAAGACGCTCGAGAAAGAGCTCTACGATGATCCGAAGCGACTCCGCGCCCATCAGCACCGCGACCGGAATGCTCGAAGCGATGACGGCGCCGGCGCGGGACCGTGCGAGAAAGGCCACGAGGACGAAGGTCGGGATGAACACGTAGAGTATCGCCGGCGGACGCAGCGCCGGGTTTGCAAGAATGCCGCTGACGCCGAGCACCGTGGCAAAGACGACCCAGCCGCCAAATCCTACAATGAACCGCGCGCGATAGCCTAGGGGCAAGTACCGGAGTGCCGCAGCTGCCGCAGCGAGTACGACGGCGGCGACGAATGACAGGAAGAGTGGGCTCAGCTGCATGAAACGGGTTCTCTCGATGATGTCGGCTGCACTCGCGCACCGTCGCGCGCGATTTCGGGCGGCGCATCGTGCCGGGCATGCTCGAGCTTCCAGCGCTCGCTTTCGAGATCGTAGAGCGGCATCGGCGCCATTGGTAGGCTTAGCTGTGCCGCATAGCGCTCGGGATCGAGTCCGGGGCGGAACGGGACGCTCATGAAGTCGGCCAGGGCCCGCGCGACGTTCGAGAACGTCCGCTGCATTTGCGGCAATGCCGCGTAGCGGCGTGCGATCGTCTCGAAGCTTTCCGGTTCATTACCGGTGGCGGCGAGCACATCGCTCGTCGGCGCGTTGAATGCGAACGTTCCGACGTTGAGCTCGTGCATGTAGTCGCCGAATGCGATGAGCGAGAAGGGATCGTAGCCGTCCATTCGGGCTGCTTTAAAAAACATCCAGAGCGGCAACAGCACGTGCCGCACGCGCCGCCCGAGCACGTCGCTGACGATTCCGGCCATGTCCTCCAGCGAGAGCAGCTCCGGCCCAGTCGGACGGTACGTTTTTCCCGCGTGCGTCGCAGGATCGATGAGCGCCGCTACCGAGACCCGCGCGATATCGTCGGTCGATGGCGGCGCGTTACGGCTCGTCCGCTGTGCCGGCATCGGGAAAACGCCAAGCAGTGCGGCGTAGCGCATGAGCGCGAGATATGGCGAGTCCGCGAACAGCCCGGGGTTGACGATCGTAAGCCCGATGTCCGGCAGCAGCGCGAAGAGGCGATCAGCGAGCCAATGCTGGCGTGTCGAGAGCGAGGGGTGGGACGGACTTGCCAGCCACTGCGTCAAGCCGACAATCGACTCAATCTTGGCGTCGCGTGCGGCGAGTGCAAACGTCACGGCGCTCTGCAGCATATGCGGGTGAAACGGCGGGCAGAAGTAGGCCCGCGAGATACCCGCCATGGCCGCGCGGAGTGCGTCGTAGTCGAACATGTCCGCGACCGCGATATCGGCCCCGAGCCGCTCGATGCGCTCGCTGCGGGCATCCCGCGAGCGCACGATGGCCCGGACGGGCCACTGGCGTTCGCGCAGCTGGGCGACGACGGCGGAGCCGGTCTTGCCGGTTGCGCCGGTAACGAGGATGGTGGGTTTCGTCATGGGGCACTCGCTTTCTGTTGTTCGAGAGGGTGGCCGGTCTAGGCTACATTTAGATGACGCTCGACATCCATAAAGATGTCATGTATAATCTTAGTTGTCAAGCGGTCCGGTAAGGGAAAGTTCGGACTTATGGGAGATGGGTTACGTGGCGCGACGGTCGGCAGCGGATAAGGCGGAAACGCACGAGCGAATCATCGAGCGTGCGTCGCGGGCCTTCCGCGAATATGGCACCGGCGTCGGAATCGGCGAGGTCATGAAGGAGCTGGGGCTCACCCACGGGGGGTTCTACCGCCACTTCGAGAGCAAGGACGACTTGCTCGTGGACGCCATCGCGCGCAGCCTCGAGGAGGTCACCGAGCGCTTCGATAAGATCGCCGAAGCCGCCGCGCCCGGCAAACAACTCGAGGCGATCATCACCGCCTACCTCAGCGCGGAACACCTGCGGCATCCGGAGACGTGGTGCGCGCTTGCGACGCTCGCGCCGGATATCGGCCGTCAGCCGGCCGCAGTCCGAAAGCGGGTCGACTCGGCACTACAGCGCTACATGGTGCGGATGGCCAAGTACATGCCGGGCGCAACGGAGGACGAGCGCCGCCGCAATTTCGTCATTCTCTTTTCCGGGATGTCGGGTGCGATGGCGTTAACACGCGCGTGCGGCGACAAGGATATGCGCGAGCGCGTGCTCAGCACGACACGCGACTACTATCTCTCGACGTTCACGGGGCCCCGTCATCGCCCGGCACACCAGAGCCGTGAATGACGAAGATGTTGAGCGGCCCTTTTGCAGCGTGGCGGGCCTTACGTTCTGGCATCCGAAGCGACGCCTTGGAGACAGATTAAGAGCGTCACGTTTCCGTCAACGCGTCGTTTCCATGCTCCGCGCTCTAATCAGGCGCCATCGACGAGCATCGAGCGTTACTCTTCGTACGCACTCTCGTCGGACTTAGACTAATGCCGCGCGCCGGCGGTCGCGCGGGGAGACGTAGCTGCACGCATCGAGCGATCCATTCGTGATCTGCTCGGTGCCACGTTCAATCGCGTCCAACGCCGCCTGTGTCAGGAGCGCTGAGATCTCGCCGATCGTCTCCGCCGAGAGGTTCAAAATCTTCTGTGCAAGCGTCCGCTCTACGAACTCCGAAGGCCGCGCAAGCGCCAACGCGACCTCGAAGCTCGCGAGCAGCCGCTGATAGTCATTGCTCATCGTCAGAACGCCATCGCGCCGACTCCGATCCCGCCCGACGCCACCGAAGAGCAACTCATCGGCCTGTGGCTGCACGGCAAGAGCCCGAACACCATCCGCCCCTACCGGCGGGACATCGCCGCCTTCCGGGCCTTCATCGGCAAGCCGATCCGTCTGGCCTACCTGGGCGACCTCCAACGCT
>PLAE01000264.1 GCA_003134035.1 Candidatus Velthaea versatilis | reverse complement strand
ATCGAGTGCGTGTGTCCGCCGCAGACTTCCATGATGCGATAGTGCCGCGCGGGATCGACGGTGTGCGCGATTTCGCGCGACACGTTGGCGATTAGCTGCGGATCGCGGTATTCGTCGACGTATTTCACGGGGCTGCCGGTTCTTGCGAAAAGGTGTAGCCGCGCACTTCTTCGAGCGCGAGTTCATCCTCGCCCATGGCCGCAAGCATGCGCAACTGTTCGCGCGCTTCGGCTTCGCCCACTTTGCTCAACGCGAACCCGACGTGGATGAGCACCCAATCGCCCACGCCGACGGACTCATCGGCGAGCAGGCCGACATTCACGTTGCGCCGCACGCCGCTGACGTCGACCTTGACGAGCATCGGCTGATCGGTCAGTTCGACGACTTGACCCGGAATGGCAAGACACACGCTAGGCTCTCAATTCTTGGCGGCGGCCGTGAGCCGCAAACGCACGTTGACTTCGGGTTCGACCTTGAGCATCAGAAAGCGTGGCGGCTGCAGCCCAAAGTCGCGGATATCGACGCGCAACTCGCCTTCAACGACGATTCCGTCGTCTGACCGAGTGACCGTCAAGGCGCCCTGGTAGCGCCGTTGGCGGCCGGCCAGCGTAATGTCGCCGCTGGCTTTGTACTTGCCGGGCGCGCCGTTGGGTTCGACGTCGCGCAGGTCGGCGGCGATGAGCGGGAAGCGACGCGAGTCGATCAGCTTCCACATCTCGCGATCCTGGAGGCCGTTGCCGGATTTGAGCTGCTCGACGGGCACTTCGACGTGCATCTTCGGGGGCGGATCGGCGGCCAAGACATCGCCGCTGAATTCGGCCTCGACGAAACCGGAAAGATTGCCGGCCGAGCCGTGCACGGGGTGCAAACTCGACTTCGTTTCAAAATCGAGCTTGGATGAGTTTGCCGAGACCGTGTAGCGGGCGATCTTACATCCCCCTCATCGTCGCGTAGCGAACGAGATCGTGCGTCAGACTGTCGACCAGTCCGCGCGCCTCACCGCGACCGCGGTTCGTGAAATCGGACACCATCGTTTGGGCGGAGGCGAGCAGTTCGGTCAGCATCGGCACATCGCCCGACATCGCGCGCAGCTTGTTGTAGCGCGTCATGTCGTTTCCCATGGACGCGAATTGGCGTTCGGCGGCGAAGACGGCGCCGAACGCGATCGCACCAAGAATCAAGCCTCTAACCATGTCGTCTCTCCTTCCGGGGGGCGTTGCGGTGCCGCGAGCGCGCGGACGATGAGTTTACGCACGAGATCCGCCGCCGGTTCGACCGCGGCGGCGATGGGCGGCGAAAGACCGATGCCCTCGTCCATCGCCTGGGGTTCGCAGCCCACGACTTCGATCGGCGGCGGGGTGCCGCCCAGGGTCCGCACGAACGCGAAGACGTTGACTAAATCCATGCGGTGCGGATCGGGCGGCGGTCCGGGCTCGCCCAGCTCAGGTTCGATCACATACAGCGCGCCGGCCGCGCCGCCGCGCGCCACGAGGTCGACGATGATCGCGCGTTCGTAGCCGGCCAGCAGCTCGAAGGCGAGATGCATGCCGGCGATGCCGTAATCTTCGATCTTCACGCCCGCGATGCGTTCGTGCTGCAAGTGCTCGACGACCGCCGGTCCGAACCCGTCGTCGCCGAAGAAAATATTGCCGACGCCCGCAACGAGAATGCGCGCCTTCATGGGCCGTCGGCGGCCGCCAGCGGCTCGACCTCATCGGGTGAGAAGAAGAACGACCGGCCGTACCAATCGTGCAAGTCGCTAGCGGGATCGTCGTCGACCGTCACCGCGACATACATGCGGTCCTCGAAATCCTGGTGGATCGCGCGCACGGTCGCGATTTTGCCGTCCATGAGCGAATCCCAACTATCGGCTCGGCCACGCGGGTGCAGCCGCACGCTCGAACCGCGCGACACCTTGACGCCGCCCACGAACACGCAGTCGATGGCGGGCAGATCGAAGCCGGCGCCCGCCGACGGGTCCGCGAGCCGCTCGAAGACCGGCGCACTCGTGGTTACGGCGGCGCCGTCGTCGATCCGGTGCAGCGCGCCGGCGTGCAGCCGGGCGATCGCGGCGGGCCCGAAGCTCTCAGCGCGTTCGACGATCGCGCGTGCGCGCGGATCGGTGACCCGCGCTTCGGCGCGCTCGTCGTCGGACAAACTCAAGACCGAAAGCGTCAGCAGTTCGTCGATTTCGGTGGCATCGAAGGCATCGGCCTCGGTGCGCGGACCCAACGCCGGAAAATCGTACAGGATGATCGGCGACGACAAGACCAGCGACGCGCGCTGCGCATCAACGCCGGCCTCGCCCACGAGCACCGGAAAGGTTTGCCGGTTGGCCAGCGCCGCCGTCGCGGCTGCGGCGTACGGCGGCGGATCGAGGACCGACAGAAACGCCCCGCCTTCGATGGCCAGCAAAACGTGCGTCGAAACCAGCGACG
This sequence comes from Candidatus Velthaea versatilis, assembly GCA_003134035.1. GTDB lineage: Bacteria > Vulcanimicrobiota > Vulcanimicrobiia > Vulcanimicrobiales > Vulcanimicrobiaceae > Velthaea > Velthaea versatilis. Next base: position 38,411 of record PLAE01000264.1, on the reverse strand, counting down.
TGCGCAGGGCCGCGCTGCGTTCGCCCGGCACGACGTCGGAGGCGTTGGCGACGCGCACCCGCAAGCGCGAGAACCGCGCCCCGTCGTTTTCGAGCGGCTCGACCTCGACCGTGAGCGATCCGGCGATCGGCCAGCGTTCGCGCACGATGCGCGCGACAACCGCGCCGTCGTCGTCGCGCAGCTCGTCGATGTCGCGACCGCCGTCGATGTGCAGCGGCGCGCTTTGTCGAAATCCGCCGTCGGAGCGAATGTTGACGAGCAGTTCACGCTCCACGGCTTCGTCGAACGACACGTACGTCCGGTTCCCGATGCGAAATGCTCGCGCCGGATCGAAGCGCTCGCCGTGCTTGACTTCGACGGTGCGCGCTTCGACTTGCAGAAAGCGCAGCAGGACATCGATATCCGGCGAACCGTCGGGTGCGAAGAGCACCTCGGTCTGCGCTTCGGCGTGCTCGCCCGTTTGGGCGGCCAGATATTTTTCGGGGACGACGACGCCGAACTGCCAGCGCACGCGGTTCTTGGTCGTCGAGGCCGTGTACGGAAAGAGCAGATAGCCTTCGTAGAGGACGGCGTTCGCGATCCCGAACGCCGGGCCGAAATCCTTCACGTCGTCACCGTTTCGCCGGCCACGCCGCCAATGAGCCGCAGCAGCGCGGCATCCCAGGTCGGACACTGCTGCGCCGATTTGTAGCGCTGGAGTTCGTCGAATGTCGCGCGGCCAACTCGAATCCAGGCCGCGCCCGGGAAATGGGCATCCATCGTTTCCCGATACAGCTTCACCGGCAAGCGGAACGGTGCTTCGCAGGACCACGGAACGAAGCCCGAAACGACGCCGGTTTCGCCGCGTTGGATGACCGTGCCGCTAAAGAGCAGGTTGAGCGGAATCTCCCCGTCCTCGAGCGCGCTCAAAAACTTGTTCGCCCCGACCTCGAAGTCGTAGCTGCACGCAATCGGCAGCTCGATCTCCGTCGAACCGTGAAACGCCAAGACCATCTGGCTGGCATAGGTCCACAGCAACGGCCGCAGCGTGTCGCCGTAGCGGTCCGGCGTCCCGAACAGATCCATCAGCAGATCGGTTTCGGCGGCGGCATACCGCCGGCGCTGCGGCTCGATCATCACCTGCGCGCGCAGCGCGATGGCGTAGATGTCGGCGCCGCTGGATTCCTCGACCAGCACGCGCAGCGAGAGCTGCGGTGCGGCCGCGAACGGCTCGGCGCGCGCACCGAGCACCGCGAACGAAAGCCCGCTCACCACGGCCTCGCGAGGACCCGGCCATCGCAGCGGTCCTCGATCTTGGTAAAGAACGTTTCGATGCGCGTCTGGACCTCGTGACCGCCGTCGAAGCCGCGCCAGTTCGTGCGCATGATGCCGACGAGCTCGTAGGCCGCGTCGATCGGGACGATTGCGCAGCGCGCCGGTTCGCTTGGGCGGCGCTGGATCAGCAGCGCCTCGACGTCCGGCTCGAGCGTCGCGAGCGCCGGATACTGCGCGGCTAGCGTGTCCCACATATCGAGCGGGAGCAGCGATTCGGTCGCGCCGGCGGGACCGGGATAGAACGCGCTCATCTTGTGCTCGATCGAGTTGTAGAAGAAGAACGCCAGCGCGATGGGGATCTGCAAGGCGTCCCACTGCGCGTCGTCGACCGCGAATCCGGCGACGCGCTCGTAGCGGGTCGGGACGATCTTGTAGCGGCCCTGCGCGGCGCCCGCCGGTGCGAACACCAGATAGCACGGCCGGCAACTACAGAGGATCCGCCGGGCTTTGAGATCCACGAGATGACCATGGTCGTCCGCCAGCCCGACGGCGCAATAGTCGCAGCGTTCGCCGGGCGCCGCGGCGGGGCGCTTTTTGAGCAGCTGCCGGAATGCGGCAACGGCGTCGCTCGCCGGGGAGTCCATGCTCACACCCCGAGCGGAATCGACACGCGGATGCGACCGTTTTCGCTCGCGAGCGGAAAGGGCTCGGCGGCCGGACCGCCGGCGGCCGCGGGCCGTCCGGCGTGAATCACATCGAAGCCGGTTCCGCATGCGCCGCAGGTCAAGAGCGGCCGCGCCAAGAGTGCCGTCTCGAGGCGCCCGGCGCAGCCCGGGCAGACGTTCCGGTAGGCATACACCGTGTGCCCGATGCGCACGAACAGAATCGGCGTGCCGCCCACCTCGCGCGCGGCAATGCCGGTGTCGGGCGCCGCGGCCAGTTCCGGAAGATCGGTCAGCGCGATCCAATCGCTTTCGATTTTGAGCGTCGCGCCGGTCTGGGACCGGACCGCCGGCGCCGCTACGCCGATGGCGCGAACTTCGTGGATCTCGGGAACGCGCTCGAAGATCGCCTTCTCGACCGCCAGCTTCACCGTTGCCGCCGACGACGGACAGCCATCGCAGCTGCCCGCGAGTTTGAGCACGACGACGCCGTCCTCGATACCGGCGATCTCGATGCCGCCCTCGTGCGATTCCAGATACGGCCGAACCGAATCCAGCGCGGCCGCGACGCGATCCTCGACCGAGATGGGATGGAGCCCGTGCAGACACAGCAGGCTTTCGACGAATTTGTCGGTCGTGAGTTGCGCGAAAACGTCATCGGCGCGTTCGCCCGACGCGTCGTACACGATCTCGAGCACGCGCTCGAGGCCCCGTCCATACAGGCCGACGATCGTTTGCACCAGCGCTTCGGCCCCGTCGCGCGCTTGGCGCGGAGTGGAAACGCTCTCGAATCCGGCGAGCAGCGTCGCAACGCGGTCCGCCATCTGCTGGACTGAATGCTGGACTGAATCGGTTGGGGGCGCCGCGGCTTCCGGCGACGCCCCGCTCTGAACGGCGGAGATCAAAACGACCTGCGGTGCCGTCTAGCCGAACGGGGCGAACGGCGAGTGAACCGTTTCGATGGTCTTGCCGTTGCCCAGATACATGTGCACGCCGCAGGGCAGGCACGGATCGAAGCTGCGCACGCTGCGCATGATGTCGATGCCTTTGAAATTGTCGGGCCCGTTTTCCTCGAAGATGGGGCAGTCTTGCACGGCGTCTTCGTACGGCCCCGGCGTGCCGTACTCATCGCGCGGATTGCCGTTCCACGGCGTTGGCGGCCAGGGATGGTAGTTTGCGATCTTGCCGTCTTCGATCACCATGTGGTGCGAGAGCACGCCGCGCACCGCCTCGGTGAAGCCGCAGCCGATCCCCTCTTGGGGCACGGTGAAGGGTTCCCATGCGCGCGTCCGGCCGCCGCGCAGTTCATCGAACGCTTTATCGAGGAAGAACAGGGCGGCCCCGGCCGCATACGCCTGGAAGTACGTGCGCGCGCGGTTGCGTTCGATCGCGTTCGACCACTGGGGCGGCTTCCATTCAAAGGTGACCGGCCCCGAGAGCACGCTCTTGGGCAGATTGATGACGACGCTGCCGCCGGTCGATTTGACGTACCCCATGTCGACGAAACCGGCGAGCGCCGTCGACCACAGCCGCGCGAGCGGGCCGCCGCCGGTGTCGAGCGCCAAATAATCTTTGTTGTCGTACCAGCGCGGCGACATCACCCAACTATATTGGCCGCCGAAGTCGCGTTTTTTGGGCGTCGGTTTGGTATGCATGTTCCAGGGATGACGCCGGTCGACCGGGTTGCCGAGCGGATCTTTTTCGACGAAGGTCCGCTCGTTCTGCCAATCATCGTAGTACGAGTGGCCGAGCAGGATGCGGATGCCGAGATTGATCTCCACCAAGTCGGTCGTGACGAGCTTGCCGTCGACGACCACCCCCGGCGTGACGAACATTTTGCGGCCCCACCGCGTCATGTTTTTATAGGTGAAGTCGCAGTAGTCGGGGTCCTGAAACGCGCCCCAACAGCCCAGGAGGATGCGGCGTTCGCCGACATGTTCGTAGCCCGGCAGCGCTTCGTACATGAAGTCGAAGAGGTCGTCGTGCAGCGGCACGCAGACCTTCATGTACTCGATGTAGCGCATCAAGCGCGAGTAGTAGTCGGTGAAGAGCTGCGAGGTCGCGACGGTGCCGACGCCGCCCGGATAGAGCGTCGAGGGATGAACGTGCTTGCCTTCCATGAGGCAGAACATCTCGCGCGTATAGCGGCTGATGACCAGCGCCTGACGGTAGAAGTCACCGCTGAACGGGTTGAGCGCCGTCATGATGTCGGCGATCGTCTTGTAGCCGTGGATGTGCGCGTTTGGCGCGGCTTTGGCTTTGGCTTTCTCCCACACCGACGGATTGGTCTCGCGAATCATCTGTTCGCAGTAGTCGACGCCGACGAGATTTTCTTGGAAGATGTTGTGATCGAACATGTACTCGGCGGCTTCGCCGAGATTCATGATCCATTCACCCATCGCCGGCGGTTTGACGCCGTACGCCATGTTCTGCGCGTACACGCTGCACACGCAGTGGTTGTCGCCGCAGATCCCGCAAATGCGCGAGGTGATGAAGTGGGCGTCCCGCGGATCCTTGCCTTTCATGAAAATACTGTAGCCGCGGAAGATCGATGACGTCGCGTGGCACTCGGCGACCTTCTTTTGCCCAAAGTCGATCTTGGTGTAGATTCCAAGGCTGCCCACGATCCGCGTGATCGGATCCCATGACATTTCGACTAAGCGCGACTGCGGAGTGGAAGACGCTTGACCCGGCAGATCTTGAATTGCCATGTGCTTCCCTTTTAGCTAAAGCAGCGCGAGGTGAGCGGGCCGATCGGCGGCGGCGATGGTGCGTGTACGTTATCGGTGGCCGAGTGGGGTGGATACGGGATTCCATTGCCGGCCGGTAGGTGCGGAGCCGGGTGTCCCCGTCGCTCGCACGACTGCGGCCGCCGGGACTTAGCGCGGACGGTAGCCGGTCGTGAGCTGCGTGCCTTTATGGCGCCACTTCGGTTCTTTGTCGACCGTCGCCATCGTGAAATTACGCAGCGTTTTGATCATCGTGCCGTACGCGGCGACGACCGTCGAAGAGACTTTGCCGCCCGGCGGCTCATCCATGAACGGCATGAATTTATCGGGGAAGCCCGGCATCGTGCAGCCGATGCAGATTCCGCCGACGTTGGGGCAGCCGCCGACGCCGCCGGTCCAGCCGCGTTTGGGAACGTTGCACTTGACGACCGGACCCCAGCAGCCCAACTTGACTAGGCACTTGGGCGAATCGTATTCGTCGGCGAATTGGCCTTGCTCGTAGTAGCCGCCGCGGTCGCAGCCTTCATGCACGGTGGCGCCGAACAGCCAGGTCGGCCGGCCGGCTTCGTCGAGCGGAATCATCGGTGCGACGCCGGCGGCCTGCCACAGAAGATAGAGAATCGTTTCCGAGAGGTTGTCGGGCTGGATCGGACAACCGGGGACGCACACGATCGGCAGGCCGGCGCTCGACTTCCAGTCCCAGCCCAGATAATCGAGGATGCCCATCGCCCCCGTCGGGTTGCCCGCCATCGCGTGGATGCCGCCGTACGTCGCGCAGGTTCCAACCGCGAGCACCGCCCAGGCTTTGGGCGCGAGCAGATCGATCCAGTCGCTGAAGGTCATCGGCTGATCGGAATTCGGCTTGTTGCCGAAGCCCGTGAAGTAGCCTTCCTTGAGGATCGATTCGTTGGCGATCGAGCCTTCGACCACCAGAACGAAGGGGTCCAGTTCGCCGCGCCCGGCTTTGAAAAACGCCTCTAAAAATTCGCTGCCGCCCAGGCTGTACTCGATGAGCGGCCAGTGGAACTTGACCTTCGGCAATCCGGGCAGTGCGCCTAACGCGATCTCTTCGATCGCCGGCTGCGAGGCGTTGGTCAAGGCCACGGAGTCCCCGTCGCAACTCAACCCGGCTGGGATCCACAGGACGTTGACGATCGTCTCGGTCGGGGGTGCAGTGGTCATTCGGCAAGCTCCTATCGCACGTGGTGCTCGGAAACGCCTAGACACGGGCCGCAATCGCTGGGCAGTTCGCCGCTGCCTCGATCGAGAGTACCGAAAAATTTTTGTTCTTGCAAGAAGCAGCGGAGGAAAAGTGTTTTCGGACGTTGCTATGAAGCAGTTTTTGCCATGCATGAGCTGTCGCTCGCGCTGTCGCTGCTCGAACAGATCGGGGCCGTCGCCGAACGCGAACGCGCGACCCGCGTTTCGAGCGTTCATTTGCGGGTGGGGCGAATGAGCGGCATCGTGCGGGATGCGCTGCTCTTCTCCTGGGAACTCGCCCGGGCCGACACGATCGCGGGTGAGGCGGTGCTCGTGATCGATGACGTTGCGGTCGCGGTATGGTGCCCGCGTTGCGACGCCGAACGGCCGGTCCGCGACGGCGAAGGGTTGATGTGCGTCGAATGTGGGACTATCGCACCAACGATTGTTCGCGGCCGCGAACTGGAGCTCACGTCGATGGAGGTCGTTTCATGAAGCTGCGGGTCGTCGAAATCCAGCAGAGCATCTTGCGCAAGAACGACGACCTCGCCGGCGCCTTGCGCGAGCGATTCGCCGCCTCGGAGACATTGGTCGTCAACCTGTTGTCGAGTCCCGGATCGGGAAAGACGACGCTGCTCGAGGCAACGCTGGGGCGGCTGGGGGCCGACTACCGTGTCGGTGCCCTAGTCGGCGACCAGGCGACGCGGAATGATGCCGACCGGCTAGCGCGCAGCGGAGCGCCGGTCCGCCAAATCACCACGGCCGCGGAGTGCCGGCTCGACGCCGACATGGTCGGCAACGCGCTCGTCGACTGGGCTGCTCTCCCGCTCGAGATCCTGTTCATCGAAAACGTGGGCAATCTGATTTGTCCCGCCGAGTACGATTTGGGCGAGGATCTCCGCGTCGTGTTGACGGCGGTAACGGAGGGCGAAGACAAGCCGCTCAAATATCCGCTGGCGTTCAACACCTCGCACGTCGCGCTGATCACCAAGATCGATCTCGCCGACGCTGTCGGATTCGATCGCGCCGCTTCCCACGCGGCAATCCGCAGCGTGCATCCGAACATCGAGATTCTCGAAATTGCGTGCCGTACCGGCGCCGGTCTGGACGCCTGGAACGCGCTGCTCGAAGCGCGCCTGCGGGCCAAACTTCAAAAGTCTGCTTACCGAACTTGTTACGCGGGCACCGACTGCGACACGGATTGACGAGACCGAGGCCACTTTCACGCGCTTAGTCAAAGCCGACACCGACGTGCAGCGAGCACTTAAACTGGTGGACAGTTACCTATCGCGGTGTAGACACCGCCAAACCCGCAAAATTCGCCGTGAAGCATTCGCTTACTATGCTTCCGCCGCGGCCTCGCGGGGTAAGTCAAACTAGGTTTTGTCAGAACTGATTATCGATTTAACAGGATAGCACGGTTGAGCGTAACGAACTGCCAAAACCGTAAATTGTACTATTGCAAAAATCCGTGACCATACGGAGCTCGACCATCGTCGCTGGAGCTCAGAATATTAGAAAGCCGCTCGGGTATCAACGCGGCCGCTTGCCACGGAATCTTTCGAGTCGTTTTGGACCATTCCGCTTGATTTCCCTAAAAACGTTGTTGACAATTATGAACATTCCGGACGCAACCAATAGCTCAGACAAGCTGTCAACATTTTCTGGCAACAACACATATAAATGTAAAAACAACGAGATAGATACGACCGCGACCGTCGCGAGACCCAGAATAGCTTCTTTCCGAGTCGGACCTTCCGCGGGCTTAAAGACGATCGCATGAACGTAAAGGCCTATAAAGAAGGCCATGCAGACGATGAAGAATATTTCAACCTGTAAGCGCATTGCTAACCAAACGCACCCGTATTGGCATAGCATTCTTGATAGAGCCACCAAGCCGCGAGGGTCGCACCGGCAGAGACTAATAATGCAACTAAGCCAACTGGCCCGACTGCAACGCCAATCTCTAGTAGAAATATTACGGCAAACGCAGCGCTCGGTCCAACGTAGCGGCTGGCAATTGCGGCGGCTTTTGGCCCGTACGTTGCCACCGCTCGTCCTACCTGTACCGCAATATTGCCTGCGACCACTAACATAGACGCGATCTCGCCCCTGCACGCGCCGTACGGTTTATACCGAACATTTGGGGGCGGGGGAGGGGGGTTTCCAAAGAGGCGAAAGGACGGATCTAGTAGGGGGATATCAATCTGATTGTAGGTATCGCTCAGGTCGAAACTGCCCGGTAAACCGGGGTAACCTACAGCCGTTGTAAAGTACCCCTGGCCAGACCAATCAGCCGGCAGCGGGGGCACACGTTGTCATTACATGGTTGACCGTAGAGCGGTGTATTTTTAAAGACCGGTGTATTTTGAAATGGAACGGCTTGCCGGGCCGCTACGATCTTAGGCGACGGTAGAAAAAGTCCGCCGTTGCGCTCGAAAGCTGTCGCTCCGACTTGAACCATCTGATCGCTAAAACGCTCGTCTGTTATATGAAAAACACGCAAAAGCTGTCGCGACCTGGAGCGGCTTCTAAAGGTCATGTTTGTCGGCGTTGCACTCGGTATAACGTCAGCCAAATTTGACGTGGCTTGAGTACTGCTCAACCCCCGAAGGACGCTTGGCGTAGCTTGCGAGTAGAATGGGCGTGAAGTTGCGGCATTGGCCGCTGATGCGCTAAGCGTTGCTGCGCAAGATACCAGTAGCGATCGTCGAGATAGCAACTATATCGGCCCTTTAAAGCGGTCAATGGAGCTAATCAATTTTTGGCTTGTTCGTGAACACTTTTAACACATATTGGAAGAGTCGAATATGAAGCTGTCGGTCCAGGGACGTCGATCCGGGCGGCTTCAGCTTGCTCCGCCGAACTGACCACTCGGAGCTCAAACTTCCCGGCGTTCACGGTTGCTCTCCCCTTGAGAGCATACCACCTCGGACTCCCTCTAAGTTACCCTCAATTTGGTTAAAAAACGTGGTAGAAGGCCCTTTCATGCCGGCTGGTCGCATCGATCACCTGCGACGTGACGCCCGCTCCGCCGGGTGCCAGCGCACCGGGCCGGTTGCGGCCGCCGCCGCTGAAGCGATCGCCTCGCACTCTCGTTCCGTCGCGGCACGTCGTCCACCGATCTTCGTTTAGGCCAGGCGCGATCGCGCGCGGGGCTTTTGCGCCGCGGTCGGTTAATTGAACGGAGACGCTAAGCCGCTCGCAGAAAACTCCTCGCGATGAGCACGCAGTCGCGTTCGCGACGAAACGGTGACGTTTCGCGAACGTAGTCCGAACGTTGCTCTGAGGACGGCGATTGAACTCCTCTCGCAAGTGGCTAAGCAGCAGCGCGGGGCGCGGCGCTGCCGTAGCGACGGTTCTCGCACCGACGCTAATCGGATTGACGCTGCTTCCCGCGCGTGCCCAAACTCCACCCCCGAGCCATGCACCGCTGACGGGACCGGCGTCGGCCGAACCGGCGCCGCCCGACACGACTGCCGCGCCGGCAGCGTCTGCTCGGCAAGCCGTCGCGCCCGCGTCCGCGCGTCCGACGCCGTGCCAAGTCGCGACGCCGTCCGCGGTCACGATCTACTGGCCGCGGCGTATCACGATCCCGCCGAACGCCGCGGCGAATTTCAAGCGCTACAACGGCACGGGGTACGGTTCGCTCATCGTCGTTACCCGCTACGACGGCTCGGTGATGCCGCTCATTCCCGCGGTGCCCGAAATAAATCCGGCGTTGCGAACGGTGCTCAATGATTTCGCGCACGAACTCGGCTCGCGGCCGACGGTCGCCTGCGGGAAACCGACGGGGGTGTTCGTCGTTCGGTTTTACGTTCCGAGCGGGCGCATCTATCACTTCGAGATTCCGCCGCCGTCGCCCAAAGGTTGACCGCCCGAACGATGCGCGCCGCGCTCTTCGCGGTGCTGCTGGGCGCACAGGCCGCACGTGCGGGCGCCGCGGATTGGCCCCTGTTCGATCATGACGCCGCCCGCAGCGCAGTCGCCGGCGATCTCGCCATCGGCCGCGCCGGACTTGCTCAGCTTCGCGCGCTCTGGCGGATCGATCTCGGCGATGTCGCCGACTCGGCTCCGATCGTGGTCGGAAACCGGGTCTACCTGACGACTCGCAGCGGAACGACGTACGCACTCGACAGCGCGACGGGCTGCGTCGTCTGGCGCTTCGCAACCCACGGTCCGAACATCACCACCTCGGTGCCCGCCTTCGATGCGTCCGCCGGCGTGTTGTACGTTCCCGGTGTCGACGGTGCGGTGCACAAGCTCGCTCCGGCCGGCGGGAGCGAAATGTTCGGCACCGGTTTTCCCGCACCGATCACGCTTGCGCCGCAAACCGAGAAACACGCCTCGCCGCTCAACCTCGCCAACGGCTATTTGTACGCGCAGACCGCGGGTTACCTCAGCGATGAACCGCCGTACGCCGGGCACGTCGTCGCGATCCGGTTGCGCGATGGCGCCGCGCGCGTGTTCAACGTGTTGTGCAGCGGACACGAAGCGCTGATGGATCCGCATTCGTGCCCCGCGCAGCGCGCCGGGATGTGGTCGCGCGCCGGCGTCGTGGTCGATCCGGACCCGGCGATGGGCGGCCGCATCTACGCTGCGAGCGGGAACGGGCCGTATTCGGCAGCCGCCGGAAATTATAGCGATTCAATTCTCGCGCTCAGCCGGGACGGAGGCCGGTTGATCGCCGCGTTCACGCCGAGCGATTACGCCAACCTCGAAGCGAGCGATTTGGACGTGGGCAGCAGTTCGCCCGCGCTCTTGCCGCGTCAGCCGGACAGTGCGACCCCGCTGCTCGCGGTGCAGGGCGGCAAAGACGGTGTCCTGCGGCTGCTCGACCGCGCGCACCTCGGCGGCCAGGGCGCCGCGTTGCAGCTAATCTCGCTCGGAGGGCGGCTGCTGTCGGCGCCCGCCGTATGGCGCGACCGGCGTGGTGTCAGCTTCGTGTTCGTCGGCTTGCCTGACGGCGTGCACGCGTACCGCTTGCGGACACGCAAGGGCGTTAGCCGGCTGGAAGCCGCGTGGCAAGCCGCGCTGCCGGGCCGCAACGAAGCAACCTCGCCGGTCGTGAGCGACGATCTCGTCGTGGTCGCGACCAACGGCCGACTGACGGTCCTCGACGCGCACACGGGAAGCGAACTTCAGCGCAGCGACACGCTCGGACCGATTCACTGGCAAAGCCCCAGCATCGCAAACGGAACGATTTATTGCCCGGACGAAACGGGCGCCCTCACGGCGTTCAGCATCGGCCCCATCGCGCATTGACCGAACGTCGATCTTCCGCCGTCGTTCCTCAAGCGTTCGGAATGCAATGGCGGCAACTGCGCCCGAGGCGGCGAAGCAGAGGCAGGAAGGTGCACGAGGTTGCTAGTGACATCTGACAATTGATCCGAATCCGTTGCGAGGACTGGGGCGCCATGGATAAACCGCAGCCCGACCATATTTCGCTCACTGACTTCCTGACCTGGGAACAGCAGCAGACCGAGCGCCACGAATGGATTGACGGGTCGATCGTGCTTTTCGCTGGCGTGAGCTACGAACACAGCATGATTAGCCAAAACCTTGGTACGCTGTTCGATGCGGCCGTTGGAGACGGGCCTTGTACCGTTCATCGGTCTGATCGACAACTCGTTCCGCGCGACAACCTCAATAACGACCTTGGATCGTTTTATGCCGACGTGTTCGTGTCGTGTGGTCCGGAAGATCGCACGGGCAGTTCGGCTCATTTCCCGTCGGTTGTCGTTGAAGTGTTGTCGGACCATATCGGTAACGAGTTCACGTCGAAAATGCGCGCGTACACGCAGTTGGCCAAGATTGCGGACTATCTCATCATCGAGTCGAGTACGCAGTTCATCCACCGCTATAGTTGGAAGACCGATACCAATGGGAAGCGGCGCTTGATGGTATGCCAACAGCGTCGCGGCCCCGTTGCTGTGCCGTTTCTCGGCCTGACGCTTTCCTTCGAGCAAATTTACGCAAAAACGAGTGTGCCCGTCATACTTCATCGAGTTGCGGACGAAGAAGAGACGGAAATCGTCATCGGAGAGTAGCGATCCGTCGGAGATCTTCCGAGAGGTACGTACTCAACAGACGTCACGGCCTCTGGTCACGCGGTCACGCGGGAAGCGAAGCGCTGACTGCCGGACGTCATATTTCCGTTCGATCCGCCGGGCCGCAACATCCGCCTGGGCGGAACGGTCGCATCAATGTCTCTGGAACGCATGCGCCGTGTGTGCGCGCTTTGTCCGCCAAGACACCTTGAGCGTCAGCGTTCCCCCGGCGCGAGCGTTGCCGGATTCCAGAGGTGTTCGGGCTGGTCGAGCGCGGCGTTGATCCAGCGCGACCAAACGAAGAACGCGTCCGAGAGCCGGTTGATGTAACGGATCACGTCGGGTGAAATTTGCTCGTTGTCGTTGAGCGTGGTCAGCAGGCGCTCGGCCCGGCGGCAAACCGTGCGCGCCTGATGCAGAAATGCGCCGGCGAACGCGCCGCCGGGATGGATGAAGTTCTCGAGCGGCGGCAAATCGCGCTGGGCCTCGTCGATCGCGCGTTCGAGTGCGGTTGCGTCGGCGGGGACGACCAGCGGCATCCCTTCCCAACGGTCTTGCGGCAAGGTGGCCAGATCGCTGCCGACGTTGAAGAGCACGTCCTGCGTCCAGGCCAGCCACGCATCGAGCCGGGCGGCGGTCGCGTTGGCGCGGGCGGCGTCCTGGACCGGGCGGGTCCGGGCGACTTCGGCCAGCGCGCTGCGCGCCAAACCGACGACGCTGGACAGTTCGTCGATCGTGCCGTAGGTCTCGATCCGCAGCGCGTTCTTTTTTACCCGCTGGCCGCCGACGAGGCCTGTCGTGCCGTCGTCGCCGGTGCGCGTGTAGATCCGCGTGAGTTTTGGCATCGATGACCGCCGTTCGCCGGGGCTGCAGAGGACGCTTTCCGGCCCCTGCGAACCCAGGTGAGTTGACGATGACGATCATGGACGACCAGCTTCCGGAAAAAACCCCGTTCGTTAAGGAGATTCCGCGCAAAGCCGACGACCTCAGCGAGTGGTACCAAGCGGTCTGCTACAAGGCGGAACTCGTTTCGCTTTCGCCGGTGCGCGGTTGCGTCGTCCTGCGGCCCTACGGCTACGGCCTGTGGGAACGCCTGCAGAGCGAGCTCGATGCGCGCTTCAAGGCGACGGGCCACGAGAACGCCTACTTCCCGCTGCTCATCCCTGAGTCACTGCTCATGCGCGAGGCCGAGCACGTCGAAGGCTTCGCCCCCGAGGTTGCCTGGGTCACCCAGGGCGGAAACGAAAAGCTTGCCGAGCGGCTCGCGATCCGGCCGACGTCCGAAGTGATCATCGGGACGATGTACGCCGAGTGGGTGCAGTCGTACCGCGATCTGCCGATCCTCATCAACCAGTGGGCCAACGTCATGCGCTGGGAGAAGCGCACCCGTCCGTTTTTGCGGACGCTCGAATTTTTATGGCAAGAAGGCCATACGGCTCACGAGACGCAGGCCGAGGCCGCCGCCGAAGTCGCCCAGATGCTCGAGGTGTACAAGGAAGTCGCCGAAGACATCGTCGGCGTTCCGGTCTACAAGGGTGAGAAGAGCGTAAGCGAACGCTTCGCGGGGGCCGACCACACCTATTCGATCGAAGCCCTCATGCCCGACGGCAAGGCGCTGCAAGCCGGCACCTCGCACGAATTGGGCCAAAACTTCGCGCGCGCATACGACATCACGTTCGCCGGCCGCGATCAGACCCAGCAGCATGCCTGGACGACGTCGTGGGGCATGTCGTGGCGGATGCTCGGGGCCCTCATCATGGTTCACGGCGACGATCAGGGGCTGCGCATTCCGCCTAAGATGGCGCCGGTCGAAGTCGTTATCGTGCCGATCGCGCGCGGCGACAGCACCGTGGCGAGCGACTTCGCCAAGGTGCTGCACGCCCAACTGCGGCCGCAGTTTCGGGTCAAGCTCGACGACCGCGATCTGCGGCCGGGCAACAAGTACGCCGACTGGGATCTGCGCGGCGTGCCGCTGCGCATCGTGATCGGCGAGCGCGATTTGGCCGAAGGCAAGGTCACCGTGGTGCGGCGCGACTTCCCGCCCAAGACCGCGGGTCGCGAAGTAGCGGTCGCCATCGGCGACGTGGCCGCGACGCTGCGCGAACTGCTCGTCGACATCCAAGCCAACCTCTACGCCCAGGCGCGCACGTTTTTGCACGACCACACCTTCGCGCCGGCGACTCGTGAGGAGTTCGTGGCCAAAGCCAAGGGCCGGGCCGGGATGCTCGATATCCCCTGGTGCGATCGGGCCGAGTGCGAAGCGGCGATCAAGGAGCAGACCAGCGCCACGACGCGCAATCTGCGAACGCCGGCGCTCGGCCCGGTGTGCCTCGCTTGCGGCGAGCCGGCGCGCGTACAGGCGTACGTCGCCCAAAGCTATTAGGTTCGGGTCACGGGCATCGTAGCGGCACTCTTGGGCGCGCTCGTCGCCGGCGGGCCCAGCCCGTCCGACACGGCCATGCGCGCCACGGCGCGCGCCCGCGGGTCGGATCGGGTCACCGCCGTCGCGATCGGCCGCGTGCTGCTGGCCCGGCCGCTGCCCGCCCAGTTGACGCAGATCCGCTGCGAACGAACCGGGCAGCACCAGATCTGCGGCTTGGTTCTCTCGGGTGTAAAGTTCAAGCATCCGCTGAACCGGCGCGGCTTCATCGCCGAAGTGCGCGCCCTCATCGGCGGCGCGTTCGCAACGGCGCCGATCGAAGAAGTCGATCTCTGGACGACGGTTCCGTTGGGCACCGGCAAAGGGATCGTGGTCAGCGGCGACCTCGCGGTCGCGACGGCGGCCACCGTGTTCGCCGTGACGGTGCCGCGCAGCCGCCTGGGGCAGCTTGACCGTCAACTCGCCTCGGGCGCGGACCTGTTTTGGGACGCGTCCTTCGCGCACTCGCTCTCGGAAGGGACCTCGCCATGATCGCCTCGTCGACGCTGCCCAACGGGGTGCGCATTTTCACCGAAGCGATGCCCGGGGTGCGTTCGGCGACGATCGGGATCTGGGCCGATGTCGGCTCGGCGGCGGAACCCGCGGAGCGGCTGGGCGTTTCGCATCTGGTCGAACACATGCTCTTCAAGGGCACGCAGCGCCGCACGTCGCGTCAGATCGCCGAAGAGATGGACGGGATCGGCGGCAACCTCAACGCATTCACCGACAAAGAGTCGACCTGCTACTACGCGCACGTGATGGATCGCCATCTGCCGATCGCGATCGACGTGCTGGGCGATATGTTTCTGCACTCGCTTTTTGATGAAGCCGAGCTGCGCAAAGAGCAGCATGTCGTCCTCGAAGAGATCAAGATGTACGACGACTCGCCCGACGAGATGATCCACGATCTCTTCACCCGTACCATGTGGCGCGGTTCGCATCTGGGCGAGCCGACGATCGGCTACGCGCAGACCGTTACCGCCCTCGATCCGGCGCATCTGCGCGGCTGGATGGCGCAGCGCTACGCGCCGCAAACCGTCATCGTGACGGCGGCCGGCAATCTCGCGCACGACGAGGTGGTGGACCTCGTCGCGCGGGCGTTCGAGGGCTTCGCGGGCGCGGCCGTCAGTCCGGTCGCCGACCGTCCGCAGCTGACGCCCGACGTCGCCATAACCTTTAAGGAAACCGAACAGGCCTACGTGCTCTTGGGGTCGCGCGGTCTCTCGCTACGCGATGCCGACCGCTACACGCTCTCGGTGCTCGACACGATTCTGGGCGGCGGCATGTCCAGCCGGCTCTTTCAGGAGGTGCGCGAGAAGCGCGGCCTCGCGTACAGCGTGTACTCGTTTCAGCAAAGTTATCGCGACGCTGGCCTCTTCGGCGTGTATGCCGGCACATCGCCCGACCGCGTGCAGGAGTGCGTCGACGTGATCTGCGGCGAACTCGACGCCGCGCTCGCCGGCGTGACCGAGGCCGAGGTCGCGCTGGCGCGCGAACACATCAAGGGCAACCTCACGCTCGCGCTCGAGAGCACCTCGAGCCGAATGATGCGCTTGGGCCGCAACGAGCTGGTGTACGGCCGCCAGATCGCCGTCGAGGAAATCGAAGCCGAGATCGACGCCGTGGACCGCGCGGCGGTCGAAGCGGTCGCGCGCGTGGTGCTGGCTCCGGAAACGCGCGGCCTCTGCGTGCTGGGCCCGATCGCCCAAGGGGCCATCCGGTTCACGCCCGCGCGCGCCGCGTAATGCAGCAGGATTCGGCTGCGCCGAATCCGTGGCGTTTGCGGCTTCGCCGTAAGCCGCGGTTGGCGGCTGTCTGCGCTGTCGCCGGTTGCCTTCGCTGCTAGGTGGGCGTGGATTGGCATGCGGTGTTCGTGCGCGAACTCGTCATCGCGATGGTCCTTAACTTTACGACCCAGGCGATTCAGATCGGCGCGTACGCGGCGCGCTATGCGGGCGTTACCACGGGCCGCATCGCCACGGCGATCTCGCTCTTCAGCTTGTTCGTCACGGCGAGCCGGTTGGCATCGCTCTTTTTGGTTCCCTCGCTTGGCGTGTTGGCGGACCGCACGGTGCGCGTCGCCGTCGCGGCGCACGAGACGGCGGTGCCGCCGGAATTGGCGGCGCGCTTTGACGTGCAGATGCGGCTGACCGTCGCGGCCGGCAGCCTGGGCATCGCGTTGGGCGCCGTCCTCATGCCGCTGTTTCTGGTGCTGTTCACGCGCGGGATCCGGGCATTCGAACGCCACGGCTCGATCCCGCGCGGACTTGCGCGGTTACTCGATCCGCGCGTGCTCGTGGAGCTCGTGCGAGCCACGAAGTTGCCGCCCCTCGGCGTCTTGTTCCGGTTCCCGCTGTCGGCCGTGCCGCGCAAGCTGCTGATCTTCAACACGGTTCTCATGGGCGTATACGCCATCGGCGTCGTCGCCGCGTACTACGCAAGTATTCTGGTGCTGGATGCGCGAACCACGGCCACGGGACTTTCAGGATTGGTGAATGGCGTCGGTACGGTCGCGTTCTCGCTGTTCGTCGACCCGACGTCGGCGTACATCGTCGACCAGAGCGTGCGCGGCGAACGTCCGATCGCCGATGTCCGGGCGATGATCTTCTGGCTCATCGTGACGGCCTTCGCCGGTACGGTGCTCGCGCAACTGGTGCTGGTTCCGGCCGCCGAGTATATCGCGCTAGCGGCACATTTGTTCAATCACCCACCCGATCTCGGGGCGCTCGCCGGGCAGTGGTTCCACCATCGAGGCAATCCGTGATTTCACCTCCGGGCCGTTGGGCGGCGTCGCGTTGCGCCGCGTCCTTGGCACACGGCATTCGCACCGCGCTTGCCGCGGGTTTGCTGCTCAGCGCGACCGGCTGCGCGACGAGCGTGGCCAACTGGATCGCCCAAACGCGCAACCATCAGGGCGACGTCGCCCTCGCGCATGCCAATGATACGGACGCGGCCGAGTCCTACCAGCTGGCCCTCAAGGTTGCGCCGCACGACGAGCACGCCCGCGAGGGCTTCGTGACCGTCCAGCTACGGCTGGCTCAGAAGGCGTTCACCGACTCGAAATTCGAGGACGCCATCGACGCGCTGGCTTTGGCGGCCAAATATTCGCCCAACGACGACCGCATCAACGCGTTGCGCGGGCAGATCGAGCAGGCCGAGATCAAGCGCGACATCGTCGTCTCGAACTTTCCGTCGTACAAGGAAACGAGCACGAACATCCGGCGCACGTTCGGCGCCGTGCGGCGCTCGTCAGAAGAGATCGGCGCGTCGATCGCGCGATTCGAATACACATACGACACAAACGATTTGACCAAGGCGATTCGCGAAAGCTATGAGCTCAACGCCGAGATCGCGCGCACGACCACGCGCCTGGTGAATCTGCGCCAACTCGCCGAATCCGGCGCGCCCGAATCGAATCCGGTCGAGAGCCTCGCCCCGCCCGCATCGCTGTTGCCGCTGCCCTAGCAGGATTCGGCTTCGCCGCATCCTTGGCGTTTGCGGCTTCGCCGCAAGCCGCGGCCCGCGGCGTTTACGGCTTTGCCCGAGCCGCAGCCGTTGTTTGTACGGCGAGCCGGTTGAAGAGAGTGAGCGTACCGGGGGCTGGGCGGGGCTTCACCAAAGATTGACACGGCCGTCCGTGTGGGCGGCGAGGTGCGACGCGCCCGCGCGGGCGCCCCGTTCGGCCGACTCTCTAAGGGTAACGGGTACGGGCGCCGATTATCGAATGGTGATTACTGACTTTCGGCCGACGCCCAATCTCAAACCGGCCGGCGGGTCAGGTCCCTTCGTTTGCTGTATCGTCGGATCGGCGGTGCTGGTGCTCGGCATCGCCGGCACCCTTGATTTTTTGGGGTGGCCGAAGATCGCACTAGGTCTGGCCGGCTGCGGTTTCGCCGCGACGGTAGTGGGCGCGGCGGCATACGTCCATGCGCTGTGCCGGCGCAATGACCAGCGGCGCGCCGCGGTCGAGAAAGCTGCCGCCGCGGACGCTGCGCGCGCGGCCCAAAGCCTTGCTGCCATGGAGGCATCCAACGCCCAGCGGTTGAGCGAAATCTGGGCCTTGGAACGTGAACGGAACGAGCTTGAGTCGTTGCTCGACGCCGCCGAGGCACCCGCCGTCGTGATGGGCGCCGACGGAGCCGCGCGGTTCGCCAATCGCGCTGCGCGCGCGCTGCTCGCCGTTTCACCGGAGGCCATCCGGGCCGCAGAGCGCGCCGCGGGCGGCGGTCCGGTCGCCGCCGCCGGGCGCGAGTACCGCGTTTTCTCCGAGCCCGCCGGCGACGTGATGCTGCAGTGGTGGTCCGATCTGACGCCGTGGGCGCAGATCGCCGAGCGGCTAGCGACATTCGGGGTGGCGTCCGACGCCGCCGCCTTCGCCGCCGATCCGAGCGCCGAGATCAGCCGTCGGATACGCCTGCTCGCCGAGCGTCCCTTGATGGGCATGGAGCATATCGAGGCCGGTTGCGACGATCTCGATCGCGCGCAAACGCTCATCGCCGACGCGATCGAAAAACTTCTCGCCAGCTTTGTCGGACTCGAATCCAAGGTCAGTCGCCAGCATACCATCGCGACGGCCTTGATCGCCTCCAACCAGCACAGCGCCGCTGCGCCGCAGAGCGACAAAGTCGAGTCGGTCCAGTCCTTCATCAGCGTCGTCGAGCGGGCGATCGACACCATCATGGCCGACGGCGCCCAGGTGTCGAGTTCGGTGGACGAGATGACCTCGGCCGTCGGTTCGATCAGCACCAACCTGTCCGGCCTGCTCGATTCATTCAGTGAGGTCGAACGGATCGCCGAACAGACCAAATTGCTCGCGCTCAACGCCGCGATCGAAGCCGCGCGCGCGGGCGCGGCCGGCCGCGGCTTCGCCGTCGTCGCAGGCGAGGTGGGAAAGCTCGCCACGCGCTCGACCGGCTTGAGCAATCACGTCCGCAAACTCGTCGACGGGATCCGCGGCGACCTCCGAGCCGCCGAATCGGATCTCTCGGCGATCGTCGTCAAAGGTGTTTCCTATCGCCAAACCTCGCAGCAGACGCTGCACCGAATCTTCGAGAGCGGCCGGGATGTCTCCCAACAAACGAACTCAACGCTGGAGGCGCTGAGCGAAACCGCCGCCGACGTCAGCCGCGACGTGCGCGCCGCCGTGATCGGCCTGCAATTCCACGATTTGACCTCGCAACTCTTGGCGCATACGCGGGCGCGTTTGGGCGTGCTGCGGTCGGTGCTCAGCGGGGAGACGGTAGCCGCCGCCGAGTTCCGCTCGGTCGGAGCCGTTTCGCAAGGCTCGATGACGTCCGGCGGCGTGGAGCTCTTTTAGTCGTGTCTACTCAGAAACGTATCGCGGTTCTCGTCGTCGACGATTCGGCGCTGATTCGCTCGCTGATCTCGGAGATCATCAACGCCGAACCCGACATGCACGTCGTCGGCGTAGCGATCGACCCGTTCGCGGCGCGCGAGCAAATAAAAAAACTCAACCCCGACGTGGTCACGCTCGACGTGGAGATGCCGCGCATGAACGGCCTCGAGTTCCTCGAGCGCCTGATGCGCTTGCGCCCGACGCCGGTGGTGATGTTCTCATCGCTCACCGCCGCCGGAGCCGCGACGACCCTGCGTGCGCTGGAACTGGGCGCGGTCGACTTCGTGTGCAAACCCAGCATCGACATCGAGGGCGGCGTACTCGAACTTGCCGCCGATCTCACCGACAAGATCCGGGCCGCGGCGTGCGCGCGAGTGCGGCGTTACGTCGAGCGAGCCGTCGAGCAAGACGTCGCTCCCAGCCTGTCGGCCGACGCCGTGCTGCCGCTCACGGCACCGGCGCACGTGCGCTCGGACGAAACGATCATCGTCATCGGTGCGTCCACCGGCGGCACCGAGGCCCTCAAGGAAGTGCTCGAGCGCATTCCGCGCAACGCTCCGCCGATCTTGGTCACGCAGCACATGCCGCCGGGCTTCACCAAAAGTTTCGCCGACCGGCTCGACCGGATCTGCCAAATCGACGTCTGCGAGGCGACGTCGGGGATGCGGCTGCTTTCCGGCCACGCGTACATCGCACCCGGCTCGGCGCACCTGCTCGTCGCGCGCCGCGGTTCGCTCGGCTACACCCAATTGAGCGATGGTCCGCCCGTCAATCGCCACCGGCCGGCGGTCGACGTCCTGTTCCGCTCGGCCGCATCGACGTACGGCAAACGCGCGATCGGCGTCATTCTCACGGGCATGGGCAAAGACGGCGCAGCCGGCATGGGCGAATTGCACGACCTCGATGCGTTCACCGTCGCCCAGGATGAAGCGAGCTGCGTCGTGTACGGCATGCCCAAGGCCGCGATCGACGCCGGCGTCGTTTCGCGCGTCGCGCCGCTGGGCGCGATCGCCGGCATCGTCATGCAGCGCGTCGGAATCGCACACTGACGCCGCGGCGCGATCAACGCGGCAGCGTGCGGGCCTTTTCGGCGCGCCGAAAGGCTTCCCAGCGGGCTTCGGCGCCGGGCAGCATTTTCGCGTAATCGGTTTGGTAGACCGGCCAGCGTTTGCGCTCGTCGACGGGGAAGCGCGCCAGCCAAGCGTACAGTTCGACGTTGTGCCGCAGCCGCTTGTGCTCGATCGAGATGAAATAGCGCGCACCTTTGCGGATCGCGCTCTGCTCGTCGAACGGGGTCCACAGATACGGATCTTCTTGCCAGCCTTTGCGGTTGATGTAATACATGATCGAGGGATCGTAGTGGCCCATCACGATGAGGCTGTCGGGCGCTAGCGTGCGGTCCAGCGCGCGCGCCGCGACATAGTTGGCCCGGCTGTAGGCGTAGTACGGCGCGACGAGCCGGCGGTCGACGGAGATCATCGCGACGTAGGTGAGCGCCGCGACCCCGACGGCGATTTGCCAGCGCCGCGTCGCGCGCGCGACGAGCCAGAAGCGCTGCACGAGGTTGCCGCCGGCGAGCGCCGCGAGCGGCAGCACCAGATACATGTAGTAATCGACGCGTTCGACCGTGACGACGACGTAGATGTAGATCAGCGCGCCGGCGAGCCAACCGTAGAGAATCGAGCCTGCGCGCCGGCGTACGGGCAGCGCGAAACCCGCCACGAGAAACGCCAGGCCGAACGGGCCGAGCATCGTCCGGGTCAGCAGCGTGAAGGCGACGCCCAGTTCGGACAGCTTTTGTCGCAAGCCGTGCAGGGAGGTAAGCCCCGCGCGCAGCCCGGGGAGCACGTGCTTTTGCGTGATGCCGCTGGCCCAATGCCACTCGGCGTGCGCGTTGACGATCCGGCCGTAGACGGCCAGGGGCACGAAGCCGGCGACGAGCAGCGCGTAGGTTTGGGGGCGCATCAGTGCGGCGCGCCAACCGAAGCGCGCGACGGCGCAGGCGGCGATCGGGACGATGGCGACCACGGCGACGGGTTTCGCTAAAAACGCCAGCATCAGCAGCAGCGCCGACGGTGCGAAGCCGCGCCACGAATCTGGTTCCTCGTCCCAAAACCAACGCGCGCACGCATAAATCGCCGCCGTGAAAAAGAACACCATCGTGGTGTCGGGCATGAACGTGCGCGAATAATAAATGCTGCCCGGCAGGGCGGTGTAGATCGCCGCGGCCGCCAGCCCCGCGAGCGCGGAGCCGAACAGCCAGCGCGCGAACGCGCCCGTCACGACGATCGTGCCCAAGCCGAACCCGATCGAGATCAGCCGCCCAAAGCCTTCGTGCACGCCGAAGAGCTTGTACAGCGCGGCGGCTAAAAACGGCACGATCTGCAGTTCGAGCTCGACGTAGTTGGGCGGCGGTCCATCGTAGTCCGTCTGCGGGTAGAGGATGTTGAAGCGCAGGGTCGCAAAATTGCGGGCGATCGCGGCGGTGTCGCCTTGCCGCCAGCCCGGATGATCGAGCAGCGGGCTGTGAAAACCGCGCAGACGCAGCAGCAGCCCGGCAACGACGAAGATCCCCATCGCGGCCCACCAGAGGGTGCCTTCGCTCGGGCGTCTCAATCGACCGAGCGAAACGTCCAATATTTATTGACGAAAAAGTTTACGAAGATGGCGCCGACGGTCGAGACGAACCAGAGCTTATGACCGTGGCCTAGATACGGCTGACCCAGCCACGAGATCGTCAAGCCGACGCACAGCGCCACGAGCGAGACGCTCATGAACTTCGCGCCTTCGCGGCCCAGATGGGCGTCCGAGCGGAACGTCCAGATGCGGTTGAGGATGTAGTTCGAGACGCCGCCGCTCAAAAACGCGCCCGAGTAGATGAAGTAGTACTGCGGATTGGAGGCGTGATTCGGCACGACTTTCTGCAGCAGCGTAAAGACGACGAGGTTGACCACGAAGCCCGACGCGCCGACGATACCGAACTTGACGAATTGCCGCAGCCCGCGATGGCGTTGCTTGGTCGCCGGTCCGGTCGATTCCGAAAGCGTTTGCGCGCTCATGCCACCCAATACCAATCAGCGAAGAGAACGGTGTATAACCCCAGTATCGGCAGCGAGAAGGCGACAATTGCATTGTTGACGCTTGCTCGCGCACCCCAGAGCGCGAACATCACGAACATCGGGAAGAGCACGAGCGCGAAGCGCGGCATGCTCATGAGGCTCGAGGTCGACATGGGGACGAGGATCGAGAGCGCCATGTACACCGAGTACGAGGGCCGCAGGCGCCAAAATCCGGCCACGAGCACCGCGACCATGAGCGTCGTGAACGTCACTTCAAGGGCTTGGTTCGCGACCGTTTGCGGCGTGGTCGCGTGGCTCATGACCGTGAACGAGTGCGATACGCTCTCCCATGGAAAGGCCAGATGCCGGCCCCAGTGCGCCTGCACGTGGGTGAAGTAGAGCGGGTCGCCGCGCAGCACCCACAGATACGCCATGTAGCTGAGCAGGCCCAGCGGCACAAGCGCGAGCCCGGCGAGTGGCCGCACGACGTCGCTGATCGGCCATTCGAGCGCGTTGCTCAGCGACGCCTCCCGCGAGGCGCCCTCACCGAAGACCACGGCGAGCCATTCGATGAGGAACGGCACGGCCAGCAGCACACCTTCGACGCGGGTGAGGGCCGCGAAGTAGCCCAGCACGCCGGCGGTGATCCATTTGCGCTCGCGAATGTAATAGAACGAAGCAACGGTGAGCGCGAAGAACAGCGACTCGCTGTAAACCGCCGAGAAGAAGACCGCAGTCGGAAAGATCGAGATGTAAAATATCGCGCGGTGCGCGACGGCGCGGTCGTACTGATGCTCGACGAGTTTGTAAAAAAACAGTAAGCCGAAGAAGCTTGCGATGTTCGAGATCAGCAGTCCGGCGATGAGGTGGTTGCCGGTCAGCGCGCCGATCATCTCGATCAGCAGCGGATAGAGCGGAAAGAAGGCCATCTCGAAACCCGAGTAGCCTTCGGTCGCGATGCGGATGTAGTGTTCGGCATCCCAGCGCCCCCATACCGCGAGTGCCGGATTCGTCGAGGCGGCGTAATGGATTCCGGGCCGTGACCCAACGACGACCCAGGCGATCTCGGCCACCACGATGATCGCGATCCGCGTGACGAGGAACGTTACCGCGACGTCACGGACGGTCCGGTTGCAATATGCCGCGGTGATCACTTTGAGCAACGCGAAGCCGCCGAGGGCGACCGCGACGGTTCGGCCGGCGGCGTTCGCGCCGATTGGCGCGAGCAGTCCGGCCCACATGACGAGCAGTGCCAGCCAGGACAGAACATCGAGCCGCAGGGCGCGCGTATAGTTGATGTTGCTGCGCCGCGCGAAATAGCGCGCGTACGTATGCCACAGGCCCAGCGACGCCGCCCAGCCGAAAGGCAGCGCCAGCAAAAACGACGCTTCGAGGAAGACGGCGCCGTGCTGCGCGCGTGAAATTAACGCGTACCAAGCAAAAAAGCCGGTCGTCAGGCCGGCGGCGGAAACTGCCGTCAAGGCGGGCCAGCCGGCCGCCGCAAGGAGGGCGGCCAGGGCGGCCGGGACGAGCCGCAGACGCCCGCCAACGGTAGCGGTGTTCACCTTGTTCGTGTTGCGTTCGCTGCGGCCCAACGCCTGCCGCACGGCGACGGCTCTGCCGCGCGGCGGCAGGGGTTCGGCGACTTTGAATTGATGAATCGACACCGGAGGTTTCTCATCGTGGCTACGATCGTTCCCCACCCGCCGACCCGCCGCAGCCCGGTCGACACGCTCGATTTCGTCAGAGTGACGGAAGCCGCAGCGCTTGCCGCGTCACGTTGGATGGGGCGCGGGGAACGCAACATCGCCGACGGCGCCGCCGTCGAAGAGATGCGCGACGCGCTCAACGAGATGGATATTGCCGGACGCATCGTCATCGGCGAAGGCGAACGCGATGAAGCGCCGATGCTCTTCATCGGCGAGGAATTAGGCGGCGGCGGGTTTGCCGTCGATATCGCCGTCGATCCCGTCGAGGGCACGAATCTGGTCGCCAACGGGCTGCCGAATTCGATTGCCGTGATGGCGATCGCCGAACGCGGCGGATTATTACACGCACCCGATTCGTACATGCAAAAACTTGCCGTAGGACCCAAGGCGGCAGCGTACGTGCACATCGACGCGTCGGTCAAAGATAATCTTGAAGCCGTCGCCAACGCGCTCGAACGCCCGATCAACGATGTGACGGTCGTTATCTTGGACCGTGAACGGCACGCCGACCTGATCCGCGAGTGCCGCGAAGCGGGTGCGCGGATCAAACTTATCTCCGACGGCGACGTCGACGCCGCGATCGCGACCTGCATCGAGAGCACCGGTATTCAGGTCTCGATGGGCACCGGCGGCGCGCCCGAAGGCGTGTTGGCCGCGGCCGCGCTCAAGTGTCTGGGCGGCGGGTTCATGGGGCGGCTTCAGCCGCGCAGTGCCGAAGAAGGCGAGCGAGCCAAGGCCATGGGCTTCGGCGATCTCAACCGGATTCTGACCCTCGACGACTTGGCCAGCGGCGACAATATCGTGTTCGTCGCGACCGGCATTACCGACGGCGACCTCGTGCGTGGGGTACGCTTTACGGGTAACCAAGCGCGGACCCACTCGATCCTGATCCACAGTTCGACCGGAACCGTCCGGTTCATCGAAAGTGTTCACCGATTGGGAGCCCGGCCCAATCGCCGGCGCGCCTAAGCTCGTCCCGGGTCCCCGCGCGGGCCGGATCCTCCCCGTCCGCGGAGCGCAGCGACACCTCAATCATGCAGCAAACAACCTTCGATCTCATCGTCATCGGCGCCGGCTCGGGCGGCTTCGCCGCCGCCCGGACCGCGCGCGACATGGGGGCCTCGGTGGCGATCGTCGACCGCGGTCCGCTCGGCGGCCTGTGCATCCTGCGCGGCTGCATGCCGTCCAAGACGCTCATCGCGACGAGCGACGCGGCCTACGAGATCGACCACGCCCATGAGCTGGGGATAACGTCCAGCCGGGCCGCGGTCGATTTTCCCTTCGTCATGGCGCGCAAGAAAGAAATCATCGCCGGATTCGCCGACTATCGCAACGCCGCAATCGATACGTTTCCCGTCTTCATGGGTGAGGCGACATTCCAATCGCCGACCGAGTTGCGCGTGGGCGACTCCGTGCTGCATGGCCGTTCGTTCGTCATCGGCACGGGCTCCGTGGTCGCCCCGCCGGTCATCCCGGGACTGGTCGAAGCCGGCTACATCGACAGTGACGCGGCGCTCGAATTGCCGGCATCGCCGAAGTCGATGATCGTACTCGGCGGCGGCTACGTCTCGACCGAACTGGGCCAGTTCTTCGCGCGAACCGGCACCGCGGTCACCGTCGTGATCCGCGGCACCCAACTGCTTTCGGGCGAGGATACCGACGTGGGCGAAGCGCTCACCGAGTATCTGCGCGCAGAGGGCATCACGATCGAAACGGGCGCCCAGGTGCAGCGCGTGAGCGTTGCCGCCGACGGCCGCAAAGTCGTGCATTTCCTGCGCGCGGGCCGCAGCGAAGAAGTTGCCGCCGACGAGATTTTCTACGCGCTGGGCCGCGTGCCCAACATTGCCGGACTCAATTTGGAGACGGCCGGAGTGCGTGCGCACGCCATCCGCGGCATCGAGGTCGACCAGACGTTGCGCACCACCAACCGCAATATCTTCGCCGTGGGCGACGTCACGGGCCAATTTCTGCTCGTTCACGTCGCCATTCAACAGGGCGAAATCGCGGCGCGCAACGCGATCCGCAACGCCGACGAACGCATCGACTACCGGCTCACCAAAGCCCACACGGTGTTTTCCGACCCGCAAGTAGCGGTCGCCGGCGACACCGAAAAAGAATTGACCGCGGCGGGCGTCGCGTACGTGCAGGCGACGTACCCCTTCAGCGATCTGGGCAAGGCGATTTCGATTGGGAAGACCAAGGGCTTTGTGAAGATGCTGGCCTCACCGCTCGACGGCAAGATTCTGGGCGTCGCCATCGTCGGCGCCAACGCGTCGGACCTCATTCATATTCCGCTGGCGGCGATGGCGTTCGACGCCACGGTGTTCGACTATCTCAAGATTCCACACTTGCATCCGACGATGGCCGAGATCCTCACCTATCCGGCGGAGGAGCTGGCCGAAACGGTCGCCGCGGGGCAGTCCGCGCTCGCCATCGCGCGTTGAAGCACGACGCACCGGCGCCCCCGGCGATCGAGCTTGCCGTCGTGCAGTTCAAACCCGTCAAAGGCGACGTGCGTGCGAACCGGGCGGCGCTCGAAGCGATCTTCGCGCAAGTCGCCGCCGCCGGCCCGCCCAACATTATCGTGCTGCCCGAAGCCTGCTTGACCGGCTACTTTCTCGAAGGGGCGGTCTACGAGCTGGCGTTGACCGCCGAAGCGTTCGCGCAGACGCTGCACGCGACTTGGGCCGCGGCGGGCGGCGCGGTGCCGGTCGAGATCGCCTGCGGCTTCTTCGAGAACGACGGCGGGACGTTCTACAACAGCGCCCTCTACGCGCGGGTCGGCGGCGCGCGGCCCGAGATCGTGCACGTGCATCGCAAGATGTTCTTGCCGACATACGGCGTCTTCGATGAGGAGCGGTTTCTCTCGCGCGGCCGCAACCTCGGGGTGTTTCCCTCGGCCTTCGGCCCGGCCGCGTTGCTGATCTGCGAGGACGCCTGGCACAGCATCATGCCGACGGTCGCCGCGCTCAAAGGCGCGCACGTGCTCTTCGTGCCCAGCGCGTCGCCGGGTCGCGGCTTGTGCGGCAGCGGCGAACTCGAAAGCGTCGCGCGCTGGAAATCGATTCTGCGCGCGCATGCCTCCGAACACGGCGTCTATATCGTATATGCCGGGCTCACGGGTTTTGAGGGAGGGAAGGGCATGGCCGGATCGTCGTGCGTGATTTCGCCCGGCGGCGACTTCGTCGTTGAAGCGCCGGCGCTCGACGCGTGCATCCTGCGGGCGCAGCTCGATCCGGCGGAATTCGAGGTCGCGCGCGCGACGCTGCCGCTGCTGGGCGATTTGGCCTCGGTGCTGCCGGACTTGTGGTTCGATGCCGAGATTCCGCTGCCCAAACGCGCGGCGCCGGCATGACCGAGGGCGCGCGTGTGAACGGCGTGCACACGGCCGGGCCGCCGGCGCTCGTGCCGGTCATCGAAGCGCGGCGGATCGATCCGGTCGCCGCGCTAGCGATCGACGGCCCGATGACGGCCAAGTGGCTCGAAGCGTTCTTGCGCGACGAGCTACTCGGCCGGCGCGGAATCGGGCGCGCCGTGCTGGGCCTCAGCGGCGGGATCGACTCGGCCGTCGTGGCGTATTTGTGCGCGCGGGCGCTCGGCCCGCAGAACGTCTACGCGATCCGTATGCCCTACCGCACGTCGAGTGCCGATAGTTTGCGCGACGCGCAGCTGGTGATCGACGAGCTGGGGATCAACGCGCAGACCATTGAGATCAGCGACGCCGTCGACGGCTATTTGCGGGCGGCACCCGACGCCGATGCGCGACGGAAGGGCAACGTGATGGCGCGCATGCGCATGCTCACGTTGTTCGACCAATCGGCCAAACTCGGCGCGCTGCCGATCGGGACGGGCAACAAGACCGAACGGCTGATGGGCTACTTCACCTGGCACGCCGACGACACGCCGCCGGTCAACCCGATCGGGGACCTGTTCAAAACGCAGGTCTGGGCGCTGGCGCGCTACCTCCATGTTCCCATGCGCGTCATCGATAAGGCGCCCAGCGCGGACCTCGAGGCCAATCAAACCGACGAGTCGGATCTGGGCATCACCTATGCCAAAGCCGACCAGATTCTCAACTTGATTCTCGCCGGCTACCGCGACGCCACGATCGTCGCTCGAGGCTTCGCCTGGGCCGACGTCGGCCTCGTGCGCCGGCGCGTCGACGGCACGCACTGGAAACGGCATCTGCCGACGACGGCGCTCGTGTCGGGCACCGCGATCAACGAATTTTACTTACGACCGGTGGACTATTGATGCTCGCCTCCAAGATCGGGCCGGATCTGCTGCCGCCCGCCTTTTTTCCCGTCAGCCTGAATCTGGTCGGCCGCAAATGCGTGGTGGTCGGTCCGGCCGACGACCGCGAAGCCGTCGAGAAAGTCGAAGCGCTGCACGAAGTCGGCGCGGGCGTCGTGTGGATCAAAGACCATACGGCGCTGCGCGAGGAAGACGTCGCCGACGCCTACTTCGTCATCTTCACGCCGCAGGAAGAAGCCCCGGCGGCGCGCTTGCGCCAACTGGCCGACCGCCACAAATTCTTGCTTTGCGCGATCGATCAGCCAAAGCACGGGTTCGTCGCGATGGTCGCGACGGTGAAAGCCGGCCGTTCGCGGCTGACGATTTCAACCGGCGGCGTCGCGCCCCGGGTCGGGCGCAAGTTGCGCGAGGCGCTCGAAGTCGCGCTCGACGAGCGGTTCGCGCGCTTCCTCGAATGCTTCGCGAATCAGCGGCGCCGGGCGCGCGCCAAACATGCCGGGTCGGCCGAACGCCGCGCCGCCATGATCAAATCGGCCGAAGGCTTCAAGGTCGAGATTCGTCTAACGTATCCGCAGTGGTTTCTCGACGAACTCAAAATCCTCGGGCCTTCGGTGATCGATTGACGTGCTCCCCGATAAACTCTAGCGGCGAGCGGTCGTTCCCCGGCTAGCTTGAGCTTGCTTGTCCAGCGCGATCATCGCGAAGACGGCGAAAGCCCCGCCGACCGGAAGCAGCCAAACGACAAGGCCGCCGATAAAGTTCGAGGCGTTCTCCGCGTAGGCGGCGTCCTGGGCGAAGACGGCCGTCGGGGCAAGGACGGCGGCAAGAACGATGAGCCCAGCGTTAAGCGGACGGCGTGGAAGCTTGTTCATCATATGCCGAGTTTATACCATAAAACGAATTAAAGTATAGGTAGCCGAACCCAACTTCGGTCCGGCTCAGGCGGACGGTTTCGCTCAGCGGTGTCGTTTTTCGTGCCGCTGGAGGGTCCACGCCGCGCGACGCGGGATGTGGAGTGCTTATGGCTTCAGTCGAGATCGTCACGATCGGAACCGAGATTTTGCTTGGCCACCTCGTCGACACAAACGCGGCCTTCATCGCCCGCCACCTCGCCGACGCGGGAATCGACGTGTTCGCGAAGCACTCCGTGGGCGACAACGCGGACCGTCTCGCCGCGATGCTCGCCGGCGCGCTCGACCGCGCGGACGGAGTGGTCACCACCGGCGGGCTGGGCCCCACCGTCGACGATCTCACGAAGGACGCCGTTGGCCGCGCGGTCGACCGGCGGCTGGTGCTGCACGAGCCGTCGCTGCGCGCGATCGAAAAGCGTTTCGCGGCGATGGGCCGCACGATGACCGCCAACAACACCCGGCAGGCAATCTTGCCCGAAGGCAGCGTCGTGCTCGAGAATCCGCACGGCACCGCGCCCGGCTTCGTCGCACTGCGCGCGGACGACAAGTTCGTGGCCTCGATGCCCGGCGTGCCGCGCGAGATGAAGCCGATGCTGACCGAACGGCTCATCCCCTGGCTCACGCAGCGCTTCGACGTCCGTTCGGCCATCTACACCCGCACGCTGCATACCGTCGGGATCGGCGAATCCGAACTCGACCGGCGGATCGAGGATCTGTTTCGCACGCTCGAAAATCCCAAGCTCGCGATGCTTGCGCACAACGGACGCGTCGATATCAAGATCATGGCCAAGGCCCCGGACGCCGCGGCCGCCGACGCCACGATCGCACCGCTTGCCGCCGAAATCCGCGCGCGCATCGGCAGTGGCTACTTCGGTGATGACGAGACGACGCTGGAGAGCGCGATCGTCGGCGAACTCCTGCGGCGCGGCTTGACGATCGGGACCGCCGAGTCGTGCACCGGCGGCGCGGTGGCCGATGCGCTCGTCGGGGTGCCGGGTGTCTCACAAACTTTTCGCGGCGCGATCGTCGCGTACGCAAACGACGTGAAAACCGGCCTGCTCGGCGTGCCGGAAACCACGCTCGCAGCGGTCGGCGCCGTGAGCGAGGAGACGGCGCTGGCGATGGCGCAGGGTGCGCGCGCGCGCCTGGGGGTCGATATCGCCTTGTCGACCACCGGTATCGCCGGACCGGATGGCGGGACGCCCGACAAGCCGGTGGGTCTAGTGTGGTTCGGCTACGCCGGCCCCGACGGCGCGAGCGAAGCCGTCAAACTGACGTTCCCCGGCACGCGCGCGGACATCCGCACACGCGCCACGACCGCGGCGCTGAGCTTGATCTGGCGCCGCTTGGAACGGAGCAACACCGCGGTCGGGGTCCAGAGCTAGATCGAGTACGTCGATCTAGCATTTGCGGCTGCACCACAAGCCGCCCGTGCTCCTGATCCCGGACCGGCCCCCGAATCGTGTTCCGGCGGCTCGGGTTTCGCGGCCATTGTTTCGATTATTTGGTGAGCTGCTGGAGCGCAAGTAACGGCGGTCGCAACGCTTTCCGGCCTCATGGCGCGACATGGTCGCACGGTCGCCGCGACGGCTGACGGGCAGCCATTGTGTCGAGATTCGCTCGT
The DNA here is from genome assembly GCA_003134035.1 of Candidatus Velthaea versatilis. Lineage (GTDB taxonomy): Bacteria > Vulcanimicrobiota > Vulcanimicrobiia > Vulcanimicrobiales > Vulcanimicrobiaceae > Velthaea > Velthaea versatilis. Next base: position 7,184 of record PLAE01000264.1, on the reverse strand, counting down.
CGCTTACGCCGGACCGGAGTCTCTTAGCGCGGGGCAGAGTACTCGTAACCGATCGCGGCGAGGACGCGTTGGACGGCGAGTCCGTCGGCGAACGTTGGTGCGTTGCCGCCGCCGGTCGCGATGCGCTCGGCGAAGTCGTCGAGCAGGGCCAGAAACGGCGGCACGTTGGGCGCGATCGACGAGTATTTTGCGTGCGGTAACGGCGTAAGGTCGAATTCGCTTTGGTCGTCGGGTTCGACCGAAAACAGCCGCATTTCGACGAGAAAGTCGCCGTTGGCGACGACGCTGATGGATTCGGCATGTAGGGCCAGCGTGCACTGGTTCATGCTCGTCGTGCTGTCGGCGGTGATGCGCGAGATCAGGCCGTCGCCGTAGTCTAGCAGCACGAAGATGCCGTCGAAGACGTCGCTTGGAAATGCACCGTCGGCATCATGGCGCAGCGGATGCGCGGTGCGACCGAAGCCCGTTACGGCGACCGGCGGCCGGCCGGCATACCAGTGCGCGAGGTCGACGAGGTGCGGCAAAATCGAATTCGCCACACCGCCGCCGCGAGCGCGCGAGTACCACCAGTTAGAGCGCGGACGCCTGGTTGCCGCGCGCAGTTCGTTGCCGAAGCGCGTGACCTCGATCTCACGCAAATCGGCGATTTTGCCGTCGGTGATGAGCGCTTTGAGCGTCGCCTCGGCGGGTTCGTAGCGGAACTCGAAGGCCACGCTGCAGGCGGTTCCCGCACGCTGTGCGGCGGCAACCATCTCGTCGGCCTGCGCGAGATTGAGCGCGAACGGCTTCTCGCACAGCACGTGCTTGCCGGCGGCAAGCGCCGTGAGCACGGCGGCATGATGGTCGAACGGCGGCGAGCTGACCGACACCACATCGACGTCGACCGTGCGCAGCATCTCGTCGAGCGTCGCGAAGGCGTGCGGGATGTTGCGTTCGCGCGCGACGCGTCGCGCATTGCTCGGAGACGCGATCGCCACGACCTCGAACTTGGGGTGGAGCGTGAATGCCGGCGCGTGCACATTGCCGCCGAAGCCGCTGCCGACGATGCCGACTTTGTAAGTCATTGCTCTTTCTCTGAAGTCAGGCACGCTTCGACGAGGTCGAGCGCGCGTGCGAGCTGGTCGTCTTCGATCACCAGCGGCGGGGCCAGGGTAATCGACGTGCCGGTGGGTCCGGATTGCAGCACGATGACTCCGCGCGCGAGTGCCTCGATGACGATGCGGTTTGCCTCGGCGGCGGAATCGAACTCCAGCGCGTGCAGAAATCCGATGCCGCGCGTATCGACGATGTGCGGATAGGCGCGCAGCCGTGCGAGCCGCGCCGCGAACGCCGGCGTCCGGTCACGCACGCGGGCGAGCAGATCGAGGCGCGCGATTTCGTCGAGCGTCGCCAGGGCGGCAGCGCACGCTAGCGGGTTGCCGATAAACGTGGCGGTGTGCAGCGCTTCGCCTTCGCTCTTGGGCCAGGCGTCCATGACCGCGGGCCGGCCAATCGTCGCCGCGAGCGGTACGCCGCCTGCCAGCGCCTTGCCGACGCACAACAAATCCGGTACGACCCCGGCGTGCTCGCACGCGAACATCGCCCCGGTGCGGCCGAATCCGGTGTAAATTTCATCGAAGATCAGCAGCGCGCCGAACTCGTCACATAGCCGGCGCAGACCGGCGAGGAAACCCGCGGGCGGAATGATCACGCCGCCGCGTCCTTGCACCGGCTCAACGATGAGCGCGGCGATGTGCGGGTCACGCTCGAAGGCGCTCCGGGCCTGAGCCAGCGCCACCGCGCCGTGCGTAAGCGGGAACGGCAGCCACGTCGTGCGTTCGGCGATGAGCGCGGCAAACGGCGTGCGAAATTTCGGGATGCCGATCACGTCGAGCGTTCCCAGCGAGAGACCATGGTAGGCTCCCGCGTAGGCGATGAACCGGGATTTGCCCGTGGCGAGCAACGCCGTTTTCAGCGCGAATTCGACCGCTTCCGCGCCGCCGGTCGTGAGATAGGTTTTTTGCAAGTCGCCCGGGGCGAGCGCGGCGAGCTGTTCGAGCAGCAGTGCTTTGACTTCGGTCGGGTGCACGTCGCCCATGCCGTGAATGAGATCGCGCGCCTGCGCGGCAACCGCCGCGGCAACCTGCTCGTTGGTATGGCCGACGTTCGCCACGCCGAACGCCGCCGTGAGGTCGATGAAGCGGTTGCCGTCGACGTCGGTGACGAGCGCGCCGCGCGCGCTCCTCCAGAATACCGGGTACGCAGCGCTCAGGTACGTGACGCCTTGCGACTCGTAGCGCGCGAGCGTGGAGGCGAGCGCAAGCGAACGCGGTCCGGGGATCGGCGTAACAATGCGTTCGAGCCGGTCGAGTGCGACGCTCACTCGCGGTCGATCCAACGCACGAAGTCGGCGATGCGCGGCGCGCCGCCGTGATGGCCGCCGACCGGCGGCGCCTGCATCTCGCCCAGCCGCGCGATGCGCACGGCACCAATCGCCTCGGCGAACCGCAGCGCGGCCGGCGCCGCCGGGTCGCTCACGCCGACGGCCATCACCGGAACGTGTTGCGCGCGCAGGTACGCGACGGCGTCCTCGGGACCCGCTACCGGGAAGACCGGCAGCACGCGCGGCAGCAGCGGCGGCGGCGCGTCGCGTGGCGGATCGAAGGCGATCGCCGCGGTCGCGCGCACCGGCGCGTAGATCGCGCCGCGCCCGCCGGCGGCCCGAAACGCGCCCAAATTGCGGTACGCGGCCAATGCCGCGGCGCGCTGCGGATCGTCCGCCGTGCCGGGCGGAAATTCGATCGATACGCGCTCGAACGCCGCGGCGAGATCGGTAGCCAACGCGGCGGTCGCGGATGCGTCGCCCGCCACGAAGAGCGCGTGCAGCGAAAGGCAGCCTTCACCGTCGTAGAGCAACGCGTCGGTGGCGATCGCATCGAGCAGCGCTTCACGCCGCCGCGCCGGGATCTCGGCAAGCTGCACGAAGCCGACGCTGGCACGGTGACCGAAGGCAACGAACCGTGCGTCGGCGCGCAACTGCGCGCGGATCGCGCGCAGCGCCGGGTCCGATCCGAAGGCGACCACGGCATCGGCTCGGCCGAGCACGCCGGCTTCGTCCGGATCGGCTCCGCCGCGCCAATCGCGAGCCACCGCCGCCGCCGCGAACTCCGGCCGTTCCTCGGCCAGCGACAGGAAGAATGCGCGTACCAGTGCATCGTTGCGGTCTTTGACCAGCACGTCGCACTTGGCCGCGAGCGCATACACGGCGGGCACGAGCGCCACGCCGATCGTGCTGTCGCTCGAAACGATTGCGACGCGATCGACGCCGCGCGCCCAGCTTGCCGGCCGGCCGGGGCGATCGACGGGTCCGTCGAGCGCCGCGAGCGAACCGAGTTCGTCGGCGATCGCCGCGCTCAGCGCATCGGCGCGCAGCGAGAAGAAGATCCGGTCGAGCGCGTACTCGACGACCGGCGTGCTGTACCCCAAGCGCGTTTGGATCGCCTCGGTCGCGCGCACGCGGGGCGGAAAGTCGGCGTCGCTCCAGCGTTCGGCGGCGTCGGCGATCGACGCCACGATCGCGGCGGCGCTAAGCGCGCGCAGCGAGCGCTTCGGCATCGAGCGAACAGCCGCGCAGTTCCGCCCCGCGCTCGCGGCCGAGCAGCACCAAGCCGTCGGGGGTGAGCGCGCCTAGGTCTTCGGTCTCGATCGCAACGACCGACGAGCGATTCGCGCAATCGATGTGCCGCAGCGCGCCGACGACGCCGGGCGCGACCGGCGTGCCGTTCGGGTCGACGACGATCGGCCGCAGCCACGGCGGCCAGACTTTATACCGCTGCGCACCGCCGCGGCTGGCGGCCGAATCGTAGTACTGACTCGACAGCTCGGTCATGCCGTATTCGGCGACGATCGATGCGGCGGGAATGCCCAGCCGGTCGCCGGCGGCGGCGTACAACTCGGCTCGTTCGACGACGCGCGTCCGGCCCTTGAAGCCGCCCGTCTCCATGAGGCGCGAGCCCGGCGGCAACACCACTCGGCGATCGCGCGCGGCGAGATAATCGACCGCCGCGACGAGCGCGAAGGCGGTCGTCGCGATGCAGACCGGCATGCCGTCGGCGACCGCCGCGTCGAGCGCGCGTTCGAACCCCTCCCCGTCGAAGGCGTCGCCGTCGACGAAGCGTCCGTCGCGGCCGTCGCCGCGCAGCGCCGCGATGCGATCCATCATGAAGCCGAGCGACGAGTGCGGCCGGCGCCGGGCGTCGGGGACCAGCAGCAGATAGCGCAACTGGGCCCCGTCGGCGAGCAACGCGCGGTCGAAGCCGGCTAGCAACGCGGCCTCGTAGAGCGCGGTGGTTTCGAGGTAGTGCCGGCCACCGACGCCGGCCGTCGTTCCGCTGGTCTCGAACCACGTTTGCGTGCCGCCCGGTCCGGCGGTGCTCAGTACGGCTTCTTTGAACGCCGCCGCCGGAACCGCGGGGATTTCCGCGGCCTTCCGCGGCAGCCGGGCGGCGCTAAAACCCAACCGGCGCGCGTACGCGGCGTATGGCGCATTGTGTTCGAGCTGGTACGCGAAAATGTCGCAGGCCAGCCGGTCGAACTCGTCGTCGCCCAGCGCGTAGCTCGAAATCGCGCTGAGGATGCGCGCGTTGAGCAACGCGGCGGGTGTCGGCTCGATCATGCGCCGCGTCGCCGCGCGGAAATGAGGCCGGTGTTGAGTCCGCCCATCGCGAGTCCGCCGTCGAAGCGCGCCGATTCGACTTTGATGCAGCGGTCGACGACGACGTCGAGCCCCGCCGCGTCGGCCAGCGCGATTGCTTCGGCATCGATTACGCCGTACTGAAACCAAATCGCACCTGCCCCGGCGTCGATCGCGGCGCGGGCCGCCTCGGGCGCCGACTCCGGCTTGCGGAACACGTCGACGATGTCCGGCGGACCGTACTCGGCGGCGTAAGCGGCCAGCGTCGGAAACGCGCGCACGCCGTCGATGTGCTCGATGCCGGGGTTGATCGGCGCGACGGTGTAGCGGCCTCTCGTGCGCAGATAGCTGAACACGAAGTAACTCGGTCGCACGGGATTGGCCGAAGCGCCGACCATCGCAATCGTGCGCGCGCCGTCGAGCAGCGCCCGCCGCTGGGCCACCGTCGTTAGGATCATGCGCGCACGGCGGTCGCGGCGCGCCGCAGCGCGCGGTCGAGATCCCAGATCAGATCGGCGGCGTCCTCGAGCCCGACCGAGACGCGAATCATCTCCGGCCGCACGCCCGACGCGGTCATGTCGGCGTCGCTCAACTGCCCGTGCGTCGTTGAGGCCGGGTGGATCACCAGGCTCTTGGCGTCGCCGACGTTCGCCAAATGTGACCACAGTTCGAGGGCTTCGATGAACGCGGCGCCCGCCGTCCGTCCGCCGCGCAGGCCGAAGCTGAAGATCGAGCCGGCGCCGTCGGGTAAATATTTCTGGGCCAGCGCGTAGGACGGATCGCCGGGCAGCCCGGCATACGCGATCCAGGCGACTTCCGCGCGTGAGGCGAGAAAGTCGGCGACGGCGCGGGCGTTGGCGACGTGCGCGGGCATGCGGAACGGCAGCGTTTCGAGTCCCTGGATGAACAGGAATGCGTTCATCGGCGAAAGACACGCGCCGACGTCGCGCAGCACTTCGACCCGCGCGCGCATCAGAAACGCGAACTCCCCGAAGGTTTCGGCGAAATTCATGTCGTGATAACCGGGGCTCGGCGTCGAGAGCAGCGGATGGCGCCCCGAGCCCCACGGAAAATGGCCCGACTCGACGATGATGCCGCCGATCGCGGTCCCATGGCCGCCGATGAATTTGGTCGCCGACGCGACCACGATATCCGCGCCCCATTCGATCGGGCGGCACAGAAACGGCGAGGCGAACGTATTATCGACGATGAGCGGCACGCCGTGCGCGTGGGCCGCGGTCGCAAGCGCTTCGAGATCGGCGACGTTGCCGGCCGGGTTGCCGATCGTCTCGGTATACACCGCTCGCGTCGACGGGCCGATCGCGCGGATCAGCGCCGCGATGTCGTTGGGCGCGATGAAGGTGACGTCGATCCCCATCCGCTTGAGCGTCACCGCGAACTGGGTGATGGTGCCGCCGTAGAGATTCGCCGTCGCCACGAGGTGGTCGCCCGCCTGGGCCAGGGCGAGGATCGTCGTGAGCTGCGCGGATAGACCCGACGCGGTCGCGACGCCGCCCAGGCCGCCTTCGAGGCTCGCCATCTTCTCTTCGAATGCCGCCACCGTCGGGTTGCCGATGCGTGTGTAAATATTGCCGTAGGTTCGCAGCGCGAAGAGTTCGGCGGCGTGCTCGGTCGAGTCGAAGACGAAGCTCGACGACATGTAGATCGGCTGCGCGCGCGCGCCGGTGGCCGGGTCGGGCGGCGTCCCGGCGTGCAGCGCGCGCGTGCGGAAGCCGAACGCCCGGTCGGCGGGCGCCGGCACGCTACTGGATGTTGACGCCGCGATCTTTTTCACGCTTGCGGTGGGCGGCGGTAAAGGGCGTACCCGCATGTTGCGGATCGCCGTCGGTAAAGAGCCCCACCATATCCATGTAGTTCTCCTCGTACCCGCTCAGCAGCAGGGTGGCGGAGCCGGCGGTCACGCTGATCTTGAAGAGCCGGCCGTCAAAGGTGCCGGTGAAAGGCAGCGTCGTTTTGCTGTCGCGGCGCCAGGTGCCCGTCAGCGTGTTGCCGGTCTGCGTGATGTACAGGTGGGAGTAGATCGTGCGGGCGCCGGTGAGCGGCTGGAGGGCGACTTCCCAGACCCCGTCGAGGGTCGAGAATTGGGGTGGCTCGGGCGTGTCGCTCGGACTCGCAGCCGGTGAGGGCTCGCCGCCCGCCCCGCGCCGGCCGCGGCCCCGCCCCCGGCCTTCGGGTGTCGGCCCAGTCGACGCTTCGGGCGAGGCGCTCGGCGACGTGAAGGGTTCGGGCGTCGGCGTCGGCGTCATCGCCGGCGAATTCGGGACCGGCGCACCCGGCGGCGGCGCGGTCGGCTCGGGCGACGTGGAAATGAGCGCACTGGATGAGGCGGCCGGCACGGGCGGCGGGGGCGGCGTGCCGGGCGCCGGCTGCGCGAACGAAACCGAACTGGTGCCGAACGCGATCAAGGCGACCGCCGCGAACGCGATCGTGCGAAGGTTCAAATCGACTCCTATGAGCCTGTCGGGCTTGTGCCCGACAGGCGACGACGGGC
>PLAE01000042.1 GCA_003134035.1 Candidatus Velthaea versatilis | reverse complement strand
ATCGCCGATTCCATCGAAGCCGATTTCCATGCCGTCGAGGTGCATAAAGCTGAAGCCCGGCAGCGGGTCGAGACGCCGCTGTAGAGGATCGCTGCGCGCCCGAGCCGCCCGTCGTCGCGTTGAGGTTGCCGCATGAGGCCGCGACTCGCATGAACGTCTTCGTCCTCAATGCTGGCTCGAGCAGCTTCAAAGCGGCCTATTTTGACGGTGCCGGTGGGGGCACGTTCGGTGCTCAGCCGAACTGGTACGGCGAAGTTCGCTGGAGCGCGACCGCCGCCGGCGCCAAGCTCGATTGGACGAGCGCCAGTGCGAACGGCACGACCGGCGTCGACGTTAGCGATCACGGTACGGGCGCGTCCGCGCTCTTGCGCGCAGCGATGGAAACCTTCGGGATCGCGCCGGATTTCATCGGCCATCGGATCGTCCACGGGATGAGCGAATCGCGCTGCACCATCATCGATGCGCGCGTGCGCAACCTCATTGAGAAAGCCGTTGAACTCGCGCCGCTGCACAATCGCGCGGCACTCGCCGGAATCGACGCTGCGCACGCCGCGTTCCCGGCCGCGCCGCAAGCCGCCGATTTCGACACCGCCTTTCACACCACGCTGGCGCCCGAGGTCGCGGCATACGCACTGCCCTACGATTGGTACGCGCGGCGCGGAATCCGGCGCTACGGCTTTCACGGCATCAGCCACCGCTACTGCGCGGGCCGCACCGCCGAATTGCTCGAGCGCGAGCCGGCGGGATTACGGATGGTCAGCGCACACCTGGGCAATGGCTGTTCGCTCGCGGCCATCGTCGACGGGAAAAGCGTCGACACCACGATGGGTTACACGCCGCTCGACGGCTTGATGATGGGCACCCGCTCAGGAACGGTCGACCCCGGGCTGCTGTTGTACCTCCTGCGTTCGGGTCAGTACAGCGTGGCCGAACTCGATACCGTGCTCAACTCCGGCTCGGGTCTCAAAGGCGTGTCGGAGCGTTCCGAAGACGTGCGCGACGTGATCGCCGCCGCGGCGGCGGGCGACGTCAAAGCGCAGCTCGCGCTCGACATGTACGTCCACCGCTTGGCGTCGGCCGTCGCCGCGATGGCCGCGGCCGCCGGCGGGCTGGACGCGCTGAGCTTTACCGGCGGCGTGGGCGAACATTCCGCCTACGTGCGCGAGCGGGTTTGCGCGCGGCTCGCCTTTCTGGGTGTCGCGCTCGACCGCGTGGCCAACGACGGGTCCGGCGATCGCGAGGTTGGTGCGCCGGGCTCCAACGTCCGTATTTCGGTCGTAACGGCGCGCGAGGAATACGCGATCGCGCGCGACGTCGCGTTGCTGGGCGCGCGCGACGCGCGGCCCCGCTTTGCGCGCTAATTTTAGGCGCTGATTCGAGGTCCCGGCGGATTTAAAGCTGGTGAGACGCCGTTTGCGCTACGTTCAAGCGGTCAGCGCGTCTCGAAAGGCTGCACACCCCCGGCTCACGAAGATTACCCATGGCTTCCTCGCCGCCGGCAGGGCAGCGCTCGGTGTCGCAAGATTTCTGGTTGCGCCATAGATTGGTGGAACTATGCTAGGTACGACAGATTCGGCGGTTCGTCGGGCCGGCGTATCCGCGATACGTACGTTCCTGACCTCGTGGCAGGCGCGCTGAGCTCCGCACCCCATGGCGAAGCTTCTGGCGGTTACACTCAACGGCGTCACGATCGGCGCCGTCTACTTTCTCATCGCCAGCGGGTTCACGCTGATCTTCGGACTCATGCGGGTGGTGAATCTCGCGCACGGGACGCTCTATGCCGTCGGCGCGTACACGTGCTGGGCAATTGCCGATGCGACCGGCAATTGGTGGATGGGCGGGGCGGCCGGTGCGCTCGTCGCGGCGCTGCTGGGTTTCGTGCTCGAGCGGACCTTACTGCGCCGGATCGCCGGACAGGATCTGCGCGAGGCGCTTGTCACGATCGGCGTGTCGATCGTCGGCGGCGACCTGCTGCTGGCATATTTCGGCGGCGACTTCAAGGACATCAGCGCGCCAGCTGCGCTCAGCGGCGCAATCAACCTGCACATCGCGGGTCTGATGTATCCCACGCTCCGCCTGTTCGCGCTCGTCGTCGCGGCTGGAGTCGGTATCTCGCTTTGGTTCTTGCTGCGCCATACGCGGCTGGGCCTCGTCATTCGCGCCGGCATCGACGATCGCGCCATGGTCTCGGCCCTCGGCATCGACGTGCAGCGGTCGTTCGCGATCGTCTTCGCGCTGGGCGCGCTGCTGGCGGGGCTCGGCGGCGTGATCGGCGGTTCGATGAACTCGATCGGTCCGGGCGACGATGGAACGTATTTGCTCAATTCGCTCATCGTCGTCATCGTCGGCGGAATGGGCAGTATCGTCGGAACCGCCAGCGGTGCCGTCCTGATCGGCCTCGTCGAACAGTACGGTCTCGCCTATGCTTCGACGTACTCGTCGCTGGTGACGTTCGCCGTCATGATCGCGGTGCTGGCGTTTCGCCCGCAAGGTTTGCTCGGCCGGCGCGCGCCCGCATGACGCGTCCCCATCGGCTCGCCGTCGTCGCGGGCGTGTTCGTCTTGGCAGTCTTCCCGCTGATCGCAACGCCGTTTCTCACCGTGCAGATCGGCTACCAATCGTTGTTTTTGGCGACGACCGCGCTCAGTCTCACCTTTTTGGCCCACTACGGCGGGATGTTGTCACTGGCTCAGCTTGCATTCTACGGCGTGAGCGGATATACGTTTGCCGCCGTCACCGTGACATACGGCTTGCCGTGGTACGCCGGCGCCGCCTGCGCCCTGATCGCGAGTACGCTTATCGCATTTTTATTCGGGCTCGTCGCGGTTCGTACGCAGGGCATCTCTTTCTTGATGATCACCTTAGCGATGGCGATGCTGCTGTATTTCTATGCCGAGCAGGATCGTGTCTTCACCAACGGTCACGCCGGCATCAACGGTATCGTTCCGCCCGGCGGCCCCGTCGCGTCGCATCCCATCCCGTACTATTATCTCGCCCTGGCGGTTTCGTTGACCGTCTACGCGGCATTGCGGTATGCGGCGCAAACCCCGTTCGGCCTATCGCTCCAAGGTATCCGCGACAATCCGCAGCGCATGCGCTCGATCGGCTATCACGTCGAAGCCCACCGGGTCGCAGCGTTCTGCCTCGGCGGCCTCGTCGCCGGCATCGGCGGCGTGCTCGGCGTGTGGTACAACAGCGCAATTTCGCCCGGGACGATCGATCTCTCGCGAACGATCAATCTGCTCGTCATTGCCGTCGTCGGCGGCCTCGCCTACGTGGAAGGCGCGTTCGTTGGCGCCTTCTTCGTTACGCTCGCGACGAACTATGCGAATTCTTTTACGGACCGCTTTAACACAGCAATCGGCTTGACATTTTTGCTCATCGCGGTGTTCTCGCCGCAAGGCCTGATCGGACTCGCCGTTCGCGATCGGCGGGCGATCGGGACCGGTCCGCCGGGAACGCTGGACAGCGCACTGGTCGAGCCGAGCGCAACCCTCGGAACCACGCCTCCTCAAACAATCGAATCACGTTGAAGGGAGAACCACGATGAGAGCGCTTCGCACGCACATGCTTGGCAAGCTCGCAACACTCGCGCTAACTGCCGGTGCGTTGGGGCCCGGCGCGATGATACCGGCCGGCGCGCAATCAACGGACACCGTCAAGGTCGGCTTGTTGGCGACACTGACCGGACCCCTAGCGCTGCCCGGTGCGGACGGGGTTCGCGGAGCGCTCACCGCGGTCGACGAGTTCAACGGCAAAGCTGGCGGCAAGACGATCGTGGTCATCAAAGAGGCGACCGATGCCACGCCCAACGTGGCGCGAGACGCTGCGCGTAAGCTCATCGAACAAGACGGCGTCGACTTCATCGTCGGCCCGCTCGCGGGCGATGAAGGGCTAGCGGTCCGCGACTACGCGAAAACGGTCCCGGGCAAGACCTTTCTCAACGGAGCCGCGGCGACCGAAGATGCGACGCTCTTCGATCCGGCGCCGAACTTTTTCCGCTGGAATACCGACGGCGTGCAATGGATGGCGGGCTTGGGAACCTACGCATTCAAAGAACGTCACTATGAACGCGTCGTCACGCTGGGCGAAGATTACTCGTATCCATACAGCCAGGTCGGCGGCTTCACAACCGAGTTTTGTGCGGCAGGCGGCCATGTTCTCAGCCATTTATGGGTACCGCTCGGAACGAAGGACTTCAGTTCGGTCATCGCGGCCATACCGCCGCAAGTCGACGCGGTCTATACGGCGCTCGTCGGCGCGGATGGCTTAAACTTTCTCAAGCAATACGTCCAGTTCGGCGGCAAAGCGCCGCTGATTGCCGGCTCGAGCATGGTCGACCAGTCGATGCTCAGCACGAAGGGCGACGTCTACGATCACGTCATTGGGGTTCCCGCCGCCGGGCCGATCGCCGACGACAATCCGTCGCCGCTCTGGAAGACGTTCGTCGATGAGTATCATAAGCAACCCGGCGCGTTGCGTTCACCGTCGCTGTTCGCTCACGCGTATTATCTCAACATGAAAGCGGCGTTACTCGCTCTCAACGAAGTCCAGGGCGATCTCGGCAATGGCCAGAGCGCTTTTCGAGCAGCACTCGCAAAGTTGTCCTGGCAGAGCCCGACAGGTCCGGTGCATTTGGATGAGATGCGTCAGGCCGTCGGGGACACCTACCTCACGGTCGTCGCAAAGCAGCCCGACGGCGAACTTACCAATAAACTTGTCCGTGTAACGCACCAGGTCAACGAAACGCTGGGAATTCCGATGGAACGTTACGTGAAACGCGGCAAGCTCGACCGGAACACGCCGCCTCCTTGCCCGTAGCCGAGGCGCCTGAGCGTGGCGCGCATGCGACAGCGCACGCATTGCGTTTGACCGATGTCGAACGGCGGTTCGGCGGATTGTGGGCGCTCAAATCCGTTTCGTTCGCGGTCGAACGCGGCGAACGGCGCGCGATCCTGGGTCCCAATGGGGCCGGTAAGACGACGCTCTTCAATGTGATCGCGGGCGACATTCGACCTACCGCGGGCCGGATCGCGCTCTTCGGTGTCGAGGTAACGCACCTGCCTCCGCACCG
>PLAE01000200.1 GCA_003134035.1 Candidatus Velthaea versatilis | reverse complement strand
AGAGCCACCAGTGGGTCCAGATACGTTGCAACATGATAGAGGTTGTGTACCCGCTATCGGGCCGGGCAAGCGGCGTTCCGGAGCCGAGGTGCCCTCAGCCGGCCTTCCCGGTCGGGATCGGCTGCCGGTAGCCGTAGGCGAAGTAGATGATGTGACCGGCAAGCAGCCAGCAGCCGAAGGTGACCAGGGTGATCCAGCCCAGGCCGAAGATGCCGAGGATCGCTGAGAGCACGATTCCTAGCGGTGCAATCACGAGCGCGTAGGGCGTGCGGAACGCGCGCGGCAGTTCGGGGTGCTTGCGGCGCATCACGAGCAGCGCGAGACAGACGAAGATGAACGCCGACATCGTTCCGATATTGACCATCGCGAGCAGGATGTCGAGCGGGACGATGAGCGTCAGAAACGCGACGATGAGCCCGGTGATCAGCGACATTTTCGCCGGCGTCTTGAAGCGCGGACTGATCTCGGCGACCACCGGCGGCAGCATGTGGTCGCGCGCCATCGCGAAGAATACGCGCGACTGGCCAAGTAAGCTGATGAGCGCGACGCTCGAGGTGCCGGCGAGCACGCCGATGCGGATGATCCACTGGATGAATTCGTTGTGCAGCGGCGCGAGCGCCGACTGCAGCGGGGTGGTGATGCTGACCTGCTGCCACGGCACCGAACCGACGAGCACGATCGCGACGCCGCAATAGAGCGCCGTGCCGATCAAGAGCGAGCCGATGACACCGACCGGGATGTCACGCGCGGGGCGCCGGCATTCCTCGCTCGTCGTCGTTGCGGCGTCGAAGCCGATGTAGACGAAGAAGACGAGGGCCGCCGCGCCGATGATCCCGGTCGGGATGCCGTCTTTGTCCATTGGCCCGATGAGGCCGACCGGATTGAACGGGTGCAAGTTCACCGGGTGCACGAGGACGATCCCGGCGCCGATGAACGCGAGCAGTGCCGCACACTTCACGACGACGAGGACGTTGTTCGCCGACGCCGTCTCGCGAATGCCGAGGATGATGAGACCCGTGAGCACGAGGATGAAAAGCGCGCCGATGATGTCGTAGGACGAGTGTGCGAGATCGAGCTGCCACCACTGCGAGCCGTGGGCGAGCGACGCGGTCTGCATCCACGTTGGTAGCGTTATCCCGGTGAGCGCGTGGAACGCTTCTTGGAGCGAGGCGGAGAATTGCTGCGCGACGGGAGCAGCGGAGACCGCATACTCGAGAATGAGATTCCAGCCGATGATCCAGCCGAAGACCTGTCCGATCGCGGTGTAGGTGAACGTATACGCGCTGCCGGCGTTCGGGATGATCGAGCCAAGTTCGGCATAGCAGAGCGCGGCGCACAGCGAACACAGCCCGGCGAGGATGAAAGCGACTATCACGGCCGGCCCGGCCATGTGCACGGCCGGGCCAATGGTCGTGAAAATTGCGCCGCCGATCATGGTGCCCAGACCAATGGCGATGAGGTCGATGCCGCCCAGCGCGCGCTTGAGCCCGGTGCCTTCCCCGGACTGGTGTGCGTCGATCGGAATCGTCCGCATCATCCGGCCGAGGAATCCGCTCTTCATTGACCGCAGAGGTGCGACGTTCCATGTCAGGATTCATGCGGCGCGCGAAGCGCACGGTCTACGAAAATCCGTGGCTGCGATTCGAGGCGCACGACATCGTGCATCCCAACGGTGCGCCGGGCGAACACGGCGTCGTCGTGAACCCGCCGGCGAGCGCCGTCGTCCCGGTCGACGGCGAATTCGTCTGTCTGACGCGCCAAGCGCGCTTCGCGATCGACGCGAGCGTACTGGAAATCGTCAAAGGCGGCGCTGGTCCCGGTGAGGATGCCTTGACCGCAGCGCAGCGCGAACTGCGCGAGGAGCTCGCACTCGAAGCCGGCCGCTGGGAGTCGCTTGGAATCGTTTACGAAATTCCCTCGATCGTCCAGACACCGGTCACGCTCTTCCTCGCCCGAGATCTCCGCGCGGTCGATGCGCGCGGCGACCACGAGGGTCTCGAGTCGATCGAAGCCGTCCGGATGCCACTGCTCGACGCGCTCTTCGGCGCAACGAGCGGCCGAATCGATGACGCCGTTACCGGTGTCGCGCTCCTGCGCGCCGCGCGCAAACTCGCGCTGATCTAAAGCGCCGGTGGCGCGGTCGTCTTTGCGTTCCAGAGGTGCTCGGGCTGTTCGAGCACGGCGTTGATCCAGCGCGACCACACGAAGAGGGCGTCGGAGAGACGGTTCACGTAGCGGATCACGTCCTCCGAGATCGCCTCGTTATCGTTGAGCGTGATCAAGAGGCGCTCGCAGCGGCGGCAGATCGTGCGCGCGAGGTGCAGAAATGCGCCGGCATACGAGCCGCCCGGCAAGATGAAGTTCGCCAGCGGTTCGAGGTCCGCTTGGGCCTCATCGATCGCGCGCTCGAGTTCCTCGGCGTCGGCGGTCTCGATGAGCGGCATCCCCTCCCAACGATCGCCCGGGAGCGTCGCGAGATCGCTGCCGAGGTTGAAGAGCATGTCCTGGGTCCAGGCGAGCCAGGCGTCGAGCCGAGCCGCGCGGGCGATCGCGGACGCCAGATCCTGGACCGGGCGGGTGCGCTGCACCTCGTGCAACGCCGTTCGCACGAGGCCGATCGCGCTCGAGAGCTCGTCGACGGTGCCGTAGGTCTCGATCCGCAGGGCATTCTTCTTGATGCGCTGGCCGCCGACGAGGCCGGTGGTACCGTCGTCGCCGGTGCGGGTGTAGATGCGGGTCAGTTTCGGCATGGCTTCTCCGCGTTCGAGAGGGAGGGTTCCGACCTTTCCGAATTCGAGGGCGGTTGTGGCCCAGGACGATCTCCCCGAAAAGACCCCCGTTATCAAAGACATTCCACCCAAGTCCGCCGATCTGAGCGCCTGGTACCAGGCCGTCTGCTATAAAGCCGAGCTGGTTTCGCTTTCGCCGGTTCGCGGCTGCGTCGTCTTGCGGCCCTACGGATTCGGCCTCTGGGAGCGGCTCCAGGCAGAACTCGATACGCGCTTCAAGGCGACCGGGCACGAGAATGCCTATTTTCCGCTCTTGATCCCGGAGTCGCTGCTCTCGCGCGAGGCGGAGCACGTCGAGGGGTTCGCGCCGGAAGTGGCCTGGGTGACGCAGGGCGGCAATGAGACGCTGACCGAGCGGCTCGCCATCCGGCCGACCTCCGAAGTGATCATCGGGACGATGTACGCCGAGTGGGTGCAGTCGTACCGCGATTTGCCCGTGCTCATCAATCAATGGGCCAACGTGATGCGCTGGGAGAAGC
>PLAE01000043.1 GCA_003134035.1 Candidatus Velthaea versatilis | reverse complement strand
TGCGAAAGCATAAATCGCCAACCTCAAACGCCGAGGCCGAAGATAAGCCGCGTCAGAAAAAACCAATGCGCGGATCGGGCGGCCTATACAAACGCGGTGACGTTTGGCTGGCGGTAGTCGAAGGGCCGAAGGACCCTAAGACCGGGCGTCGGCGACGAGTTTGGATTCGCGAACAATTTCGCACGCGCAAGGCGGCTGAAGAAGCGCGTGACCGCATGCGTGATCAGATTCGCGGCGGGATCGGCATCAAGCCCGAAAAACTCAGCGTGAGCGATGTAGTTACGCGATACATCGACCATCGCGTCGCGCTCGGCAAGGTTGGCGATAAGGCAGCAGAACGTTACCGCCAACTCGCGCGACTTAACATCGAGCCGCATCTGGGCTCGATTAAGATTCGCAGTCTGCATAAGTCGCACGTTACCGCACTCGTTTCGCATTTGCTCGCCGCCGGTCGACAAACCAAAGCCGGGAAGCCGGCGCGCGGCTTGAGCCGCACGACGGTGCATCACGTGTTCATGTTGCTCAAGTCCGCGCTCGCGTGGGCGGTCTCGGTTGACATCGTTGTTCGCAACGTCGCGGATATCGAGGAGACTCCCCAACGCGCGCATAGCCAAGCAGACTCTCTCACCGACGACGAGATAGGGGCGTTGCTCGCTGTCGCGCGTGGAACGCGCTGGGAACCCCTCATCATTTTCGTCTTAGCGACCGGTATCCGACGCGGCGAAGCAGCAGCGCTCCGCCGCGATTGCGTGGCGATTGACGCGGCCGGCGAGCGCGGGGTCGTCACGATCAAAGCCTCGTTCTCGCAAACCAAGGGCAGTGTCGTTCTCAAAGGCACAAAGACGGGGCGCGCTCGCCCGATACCCCTGACCAACACCCCTATAGCAATTGCGGCGTTGCGGCGGCAAGCGATGATTCGGTCGCGAGACGAATTCTCAGCCGAGTCGTCCTACGAGGACCAGGGCTTCGTTTTCGCCGATCCGTTTGGCCGGCCTTACTCACCTTTTGCGATTACCGACGCGTTCCGCAAGCTCGCTCGCAGGGCAGGCGTCAAGAAACGGCTGCATGACCTGCGCCACACGGCTCTCTCCAATTTGCTGGCCGATGGCGTTGACGTGGTGACCGTCGCCGGAATTGCGGGCCATAGCAGCGTCCAAACCACCCTCAACACCTACGCGCATCAACTGCTCGGCACAAGAGAGGACGCGATGAGGAGGCTCGACGCGCGCCTTCAGGCTGCCATCGACCGGACGAAAAAGACCGGCGATAGTGAGTAGCCGGGATGCCGAAGCATTGCAGGCGATCTCGACCGCATGGTTGCGTTTTGGTTGCGTTTCGTGGTGCGGCGCATCAAAAAACCCCGTGGATACAGGGTTTGTATGGTAGCGCCAACGGGAGTTGAACCCGTCTCTCCGCCTTGAAAGGGCAGCGTCCTAACCGATAGACTATGGCGCCGAACATTGGGTAGACTGTTGCACTCGCGGGAGGGTTGCGTCGAGCACGGCACGCGCCGGGCGGGGAGTGTGGGCCCGGCTGGATTTGAACCAGCGCGCTACCAGTTATGAGCCGGCTGCTCTACCGCTGAGCTACGGGCCCGCGAACGCCAGAATTTGCCCGTATGGCGGCATCGCCCCTTCCGCGCCGCTGCCGTCAGCGGTCGGCCAGAACAACAAAGCGGCTGTAGGGCGAGCCGAGAAGGGCACCGGCGGAGTCGATCGCAAGGCGGGTCAGAACTTCGACCAGCCGCTGCAATGCGGCGCCGGAGATCGCACGGCGGTCAAGCCTGCGTCGTCACGATATCGAAGCCGCTATGCCAATAGCGAAGGCGAACGCCGAACGTTCCACGCTAAGTCCATGGCGGCGCGCGTCAACCCGGGCCATAATCCAGGCTTGACTATCCGGCTGACAATACGTTGGAGTCCTATTCGTGAGGCGCCGCAACGCGACGTTATTGGCTATGTTTGTTTGTCCCGACTTCTCGTCCATGGTGCGGGTCAGCAACGCGCCGCTCGCGTTGTGAATCGCCGAAGACCTCGATCTTTTAATGGCGCGGGCGAGGAAGTCTAGCGCTTGGCGAACGTGCGCATCGAAGACGTCAAAGCCGCGGGCATCGCCATCGACGTCAATCTGCTGGCGCAAAGCGGCTTCGAGGCAATCTCGGACGAGGACCGCTACCGGCTCAAGACGCAAGGCGTCTGCGCGCAGCGTCAAGTCGGCGTGTTCATGCTGCGCATCCGCGTCCCGGGCGGGAAAGCCACTGCGGCGCAGATCCGTCGCGTTGCCGATCTCGCCGACGCCTTCGGTCACGCGAGTCTCCACGTCACCACGCGCGGCGGCTTGGAAATCCACCACGTCAAGATCGAGGACGTGCCGGCCGTGTGGGCCGGTCTCGCCGCGGTCGGCTTGACGACGAAAGGCACCTGCGGCGACACGATCCGCAACGTGATCGGGTGCGCCCATGCCGGAACGTATGCCGGCGAAGTGCTGCCGCTCGAACCGTTCGTCGCGCTGTTGCACGAACGCATCATCGCGATCAGCGATACGACCAATATCTCGCGCAAGATCAACGTCGCGATCGCCTGTTCGCCCAACTGCGACGATCATGTCGCTACGAGCGATATCGGGTTCGTCGCAACACCCGACCCGGCGGGCGGCCTGCCGACCTTCACCGTGTGGGGTGCGGGCGGCCTGGGCGCCACGCCGCGGCTGGCGATACTCTTGCGTGCCGGCGTCCATCAGACCGATCTGATCGCGGCGTTCGACGCGGTCGTCGCGCTCGGCGCGAAATACGCCGACCGCAGCGCGCGCGCCAAAGCCAAGATCAAACTCCTGGTCGACAGGCTCGGCCGCAAGCGCGTGATCGAACTCTTCGATGAAGAATTTGCCGCCGCGCGCACGTCGGCCGGTTATTCGGCGGCCGTGTTCACCGCTTCAACGTCGAACGGCACGAGCGCCCCGCCGCGCGCCGGCGACGTCGTCGCGCAAAAGCAACCCGACCGCTTCACTCTGCCCGCACTCATCCCGATGGGCGAGATCGGGACGCCCGCCGCGCGCGCACTGGCGGACGTCGCCGAACGGTTCGGCGACGGGATCGTGCATCTCACGCCCGATCAAAACGCCGAGATACAAAACGTGCGCGGCGCGGATGTCGATGCGGCACGCGAATCGCTCGCGGCATTGGGCGTGCGCACGCGCGGGCGCGGCAGCATAGCCGACGTCGTGTCGTGCGTCGGCCTCGAATACTGTCCGCTGGCGGTCGCGCATTCAATGACGATGGGCGAGGAGATCGCCCAAGCCTTCGGCGATCTGGCCGGCTCAGCGCGCTACGCCGATTTCCGGATTCACGTCAGCGGCTGCCCGCATTCATGCGCCAAACATCAAGTCGCCGATATCGGCTTGGCTGGCGCGATGACGGAATACGACGGCCAACGGGTCGAAGCATACACGTTGTATCTCGGCGGAAACGCGCGCGAGCGCCGGCTGGGCGCGATGTTTTCCCGGAAAATTCCGCGCGTACTCGTCGTGCCGATGATTTGGGCCGTGCTAGCCATCTACGAGGATCTCGCGCTCGGCAACGAACGCTTTTCGGCAACCGTCGCGCGGGTGGGAACCGACGCGTTCTTCCACACCGTCACGCAGATACTCGATGCGACGCACGTTCCGCTGCCGGCCGAGCACGGCGGAAAGCTCACTGGCAACGACACGGTCGCGGCGCGCTTCGCCGCTCGCGTTCTTTAGCAAGCCAGCGGCTCGTACAAAGCGGCTTACAGTTGGCCGGTCGAACGCGACGAACGAAGTTGAGCGGCACAACCGGCAGTTGTTTGCGGGCAAGAACGCGTAGATCGGCGGCATGCCAAACACGCCTTCTTCGGCCGGACGAGTCGAGCTTCGCGGAACCCTCCGGACGGCACCGCCCGCGGCTCAGCCGGCCGGTCCGGTGGATCCGAACGAACGTACGTCGGTAACGGTCATGCTGCGACCGCGCAAGCCATCGGCGCACGTCGCGGCCGAGTTCGCGCAGACGCCGCCGAGGGCGCGGACGTATCTCACGCGCGAGCAATTCGCGGCCGAACACGGCGCGGATCCGGCCGATGCGCTCGCGGTCGAGCGCTTCGCGATCGAGCACGGGCTGCTCGTGCTCCAAGCCGATCTCGCCCGCCGCGCGATCGTGCTCGAAGGCACCATCGCTGCGCTCACCACCGCGTTTGCGGTGCACCTCGAACTCTATTCACTGGCCGGGCAGACGTTTCGCGGCCGCACCGGCACGCTGACCATTCCGGCGGCGCTCGGGCCGATCATCCACGGCGTTTTCGGCCTCGACGAGCGCCCCCAAGCGCGGACCCACTTTCGTTCGGTCGCCCGGCCGGCCGCGACGAACGCCGTTTCGTATACGCCGCTCCAGGTCGCCGCCGCGTATAACTTTCCGGCGGGCGTCGACGGAACCGGCCAAACGATCGCGCTCATCGAGCTCGGCGGCGGTTACACGCCTTCGGACCTGACGACCTATTTCGGCAACCTTGGCATAACGCCGCCGGCGGTCACCAGCGTATCGGTCGACGGTGCCGCGAACACACCCACCGGTTCGCCCAACAGCGCGGACGCCGAAGTCGCGCTCGACATCGAGGTCGTCGGCGCGATCGCGTCGGGCGCGAACATCGTCGTGTACTTCGGACCCAACACGGATCAGGGTTTCCTCGACGCGATCACGACGGCGATTCACGATACGGCCAACAACCCGACGATCGTTTCGATCAGCTGGGGCGGCCCCGAGTCGACCTGGACCGCGCAAGCGCTGAGCAGCTTCGACGCGGCGTTCGCCGACGCGGCGACGCTCGGCGTCACCGTCTGCGTCGCGGCCGGCGACAACGGCTATACGGACGGCGTGACCGACGGCCTGGCCCATGTCGATTTCCCCGCGTCGAGTCCGCACGTGCTCGCCTGCGGCGGAACCTCGCTGCAAGCCAGCGGCGCGACGATCGGCAGCGAAACGGTTTGGAATGATCTGCCGTCGGGCGGCGCGACCGGGGGCGGCATCAGCGACGCGTTTCCACTGCCGACGTGGCAGCAAAACGCGGGCGTCCCGCCGTCGGTGAACCCCGGCGCGCATTCCGGCCGTGGCGTCCCCGATATCGCCGGCGACGCCGACCCGCAAACCGGCTACACCACGCTCGTCGACGGTCAAAGCGGCGTCGTCGGCGGCACGAGCGCGGTCGCGCCCCTGTGGGCGGCGCTCACGGCGCTCATCAACCAGCAAAGCGGCATCAAACTAGGCTTTTTCAACACCCAACTCTATGCCCAACCCGCCGCGCTCAACGACATCACGAGCGGTAACAACGGCGCGTACACGGCCGGTCTGGGTTGGGACGCTTGCACGGGATTGGGCAGCCCGAACGGAACGCAGCTCGCGACCGCGCTGACCGCCGCACCGGCCGGCACCACGACCGCGAACGCCGCCCCGACGCGCGCGACGAGCGTGCGTTCGAGCGAACCCCTGGTGCACAAAAAGTAACATCGCGCAAAGGCGCGGTCCGTCGCAATCCGGCATCGCATAACACGCAACGCTGCCCGGCAGCGTTTTACGTTTAAGTTTAAGGATCGCCCCCGGTCGGCGAGTTCGCCGGCGAGCGCTCGCGGCGCCGCAAAACGGCGTAGACGGGGAAACTCACCGCGACGATAGCGAGCCCGATCAGCGAACTGCGCGGATTGCTCGCCAGCGTTTGGATCAACAGCCACACGCCGACCGCGACGAAAATCGCCGGAACGAACGGATAGCCGAAAGCCCGGTACGGGCGGGCGAGTTGCGCCTCGCGCCGGCGCAGCACGAAGAGCGCCATCCCCGCCGCAATATAATAGACCCAGGTGTTGAACACCAAATAGTCGCTGAGCGTATCGAACGATCCGATCAGCACGAGCGCGATTGCCAGTGCGGAATTCGCGAGCAGCGCGCGAACCGGCACGCGCGCGCGCGCCGAGAGCCGGCCCAGAATGCGAAAACCGGTACCATCCTGCGCCAGTGCGTAAACGACGCGCGCGCCGGTGAGCATGGTGACGTGCAGCGTCGCGGCGACCGACGCGAACAGCAGCGCCGCGGCGATCGTGCGCCAAACAGGACCGAACAGCATCTCGACGACCCGCACGCCGACCGAGGTCGCCGGTGTCAAGCTCGCGATCGACGGCGCGCCCAGCACATGCACGAACGCGGCATTGGCCGCGACGTAGGAGGCGATCACGACGATGACGCTCGTCGACATCGCAAGCGGAAAGTTGCGGCCCGGGTCTTGGACTTCCCCCGCCACGAGGGTGATCGATTGCCAGCCGCTGTAGGCGTACAGCGCGCCGACGAGTGCCGCCGCAAAGCCGGCAAATCCGCCGCGGAGCGCCGGCGCGACCCCGATGCACGCGCCGCCCGCGCCGCTTTGGGCGAAGCTTCCGGCGGCGTGGCCGAGGGCGAACGCCGCACCGGTGACCGCCACGAGCATCGCGATCTTGAGCAGCGCGAAACCCTCGGCGATTCGGCCGTTGACGGCCGCGGGCGCGCAATTGACTGCCGTCACCGCGGCGATCAGCGCGATCGCCGTCGATTGCAAGCCCGATAACGTGAACCGGACACCCGCCGGCGCAGCGGTCAACGTCAAGCCGTCGAGCACGTGACCCGCAGCGACGTTGAAGAAAATAGCGGCGCCCGCGGCCAGCGCGGCCGTCGACGCGGGCGTCGCCACGAGCAGCATCATCCAGCCGAACGAGAACGCCGTCGCCCCGCCGTACGCGCGGCGTAGAAAGGCGTAGATTCCGCCGGTTTGCGGCATCGCCGCGCCGAGCTCGGCGAGCGTGAGCGCACCGCATAGGGCGAGCAAACCCGCGACGATCCACGCCGCGATCATGGTCAGCGGCGATCCGACGTTGCACGTCATGACGCGCGCTTTGAGGAAGACGCCTTGACCCACCATGTTGCAGATGGCGATGGCGCACATCGCGACGAACCCGAGGCTGCGGAGCACCGTCAATCCGGCGGGCGGCGCGGTCATGCGCGCTATCTTGCCGGCTGGCTCGGCTTTACCTGGAGGCGCGTTTTCGCGGTGGAAAGCGCGACGACGTCAGCGCCCCTTGAACGCCGCAGCTCCCGGATAGATGGCGGCGCGGCCGAGTTCGTCGGCGATGGCCATGAGCCGGTTGTATTTCGAGACCCGGTCGCTGCGTGAGAGCGAACCGGTTTTGATTTGACCGGCGGACGTCGCGACGGCGAGATCGGCGATCGTGGTGTCTTCGGTTTCGCCCGAACGGTGGGAAATGACCGCCCGGAAGCCGGCTTTGTGAGCCGTCGTCACGGCGTCGAGCGTTTCGGTCAACGTGCCGATCTGGTTGACTTTGATGAGAATCGCGTTGGCGCTTTTTTCGGCGATGCCGCGCGTCAGCCGCTTGATGTTCGTCACGAAGAGATCGTCGCCGACGAGCTGCACGGTGTCGCCGATGCGCTGCGTCAACAGATTCCAGCCGTCCCAGTCGTCTTCGGCCAAGCCGTCTTCGATCGAGATGATCGGATACGTCTTACACAGGCCTTCGTAGAGCGCGACCATTTGCGCGGAGTCGAGCGCGTGATCGGGCAGATGCGGATAGTAGTGGCCGTCGCGGTAGAACTCGGTCGACGCCGGATCGAGCGCGATCCCGACCTCGCTGCCGGGCTTGTATCCGGCGCGTTCGATCGAACGCACGAGCAGCGATAGGGCGACATCGATCGAGTCGAGCTTGGGCGCGTAGCCGCCCTCGTCGCCGACGAGCGTCGACTGGCCTTCGTCGTGAAGCGTCTTGCCGAGCGCGGCGAAGATTTCGGCACCGCAGCGCACGGCTTCGGCGAACGACGGCGCGCCGAACGGCACGATCATACACTCCTGAAATTGGAGCGCGCCCTCGGCGTGCTTGCCGCCGTTGATCACGTTCATCATCGGTACGGGGAGCGTTGAGGCGACCGGTCCGCCGAGGTAGGCGTAGAGCGGGATGTCGAGCGACGCGGCGGCCGCGCGCGCGGCGGCCAACGAAACACCCAACAGCGCGTTCGCTCCGTAATGCGACTTATTTTCCGTGCCGTCGAGTTCGATGAGCGTCAAATCGATCTCGCGCTGGGCGGTGGCATCGAGGCCTTCGAGGGCCGGCCCGAGCACTTCGTTGACGGCCCGCACGGCTTTGAGCACGCCTTTGCCGTTGTAGCGCGCTTTGTCGCCGTCGCGCAATTCGACCGCTTCGTGCGCGCCGGTCGACGCACCCGACGGAACCATCGCTTCTTCGACCGCACCGAAGTTCGTCGCAACCGTCACGGCGACGGTCGGATTGCCGCGCGAATCCAGGATTTCGCGCGCGTGCACGCTTTCGATGAGCGGCCGGCCCGAGCCGCGCAAGGATTCCAAGCTCGCCGCCATTACGCGTCGACCAACCACGCACCGATTTCGTTCGGTCGCGCGAAGATCTCGCTTGGCTCAAACCAGATGCTGATTTCGCGCTCGGCGCTGGCCGGTGAGTCGCTGCCGTGCACGAGATTGCGGCCGATGGTTTGGCCGTAGTCGCCGCGGATCGTTCCGGGTGTCGCCTTGATCGGATTCGTCGCGCCGATCGTCGCGCGAGCGCCCTCGATCGCATCGCTGCCCGCAACGACGAGCGCGATGATCGGCGAGCCGGTAATATATTCGACCAACCCCGCGAAGAACGGTTTCCCTTCGTGTTCGGCGTAATGTCGCTTTGCGCGCGCCTCATCGACGTGCAGCATCTTGAGCGCAATGATTTGATAGCCGCGCTTTTCGAACCGCGAGAGGAGCTCGCCGACGAGGCCGCGCACGACGGCATCGGCCTTAACCAAGATGAGGGTTCTCTGGGAAGCCATAGCGGGAGGGTGATACGTGCCGAATCAAACCGCACCTTTCGACGTGGCGCTGGTCCGCTCGCAGCTTGCCGGCACGCGCTTCGCCGACGTGCGCTACGTCGCTCAAACCGGCAGCACCAACACCGATGCGCAACTGCTGCTCGGCCAGCCGGCCGCACTCGGCTCGACGATCGTCGCCGATTATCAGTCGGCCGGCGCGGGACGCAAAGCGCGACGCTGGTTCGCGCCGCCCGGCTCGGCGCTGCTCTTCACCGCGCTGCTGCCGGCGCCGATCGACGCCGCTACGATCTGGGCGGTCCCGTTTTGGATCGCGCTCGGTGTGGCCGCAGGGGCTGAACGGTCGTGCGGCGTCGCGCTCGACTTGGTCTGGCCCAACGATCTGCACGTCGGCGGGCGGAAGATCGGCGGCATTCTGTCGGTCGCGCGCATATCGGGCGACGACGCTTGGGTCGGCTGCGGCGTCGGCTTGAACGTTCGGCGCCCGGCGGGCGATCCGGACCTCGACGCGCTCGCACCGCCCCCGCTGTTTCTCGACGACCTCGCCGCGGCGGCCGAACGCGAGCCGCTGCTCGTCGCGATCCTGCGCGCGTTCGATGCATCGCTAGCCGAACTGCGCGATCCCGCCGCGGTGGTTGCGCGTTGGGAACACCGCGCCTCCTTAGCCGGAACGATCTACCGTTATCGCCGCGATGACGACGGCGTCGAGCGCGACGGCGTCGCGCAGCGCATCGGTCCGCACGGCGCGCTCATTCTACGCGACACGTCCGGCGAACGCCCGATCGAGATGGCCGACGTTCGCGTCATCGGACACACGCTCGCCGGCGGCGATGCGGTGCGGCTCGATTGAAACACGGCGGCTGTTAGCAAGCGATGTCCGCGGACCGGCGGGCCGGGGCCAGACTGACATTGGCTTCGAGCATCCGCGTGAAGGTTGCGGCGTCAACGGCCGGAGCAAAGAAATGGCCTTGGCCGTAAATACAGCCGAGGTCGCAGAGCTGCTCCCACTGACTGCCCGTTTCGATTCCTTCGGCGACCACGTCCAAGCCGAGTGACCGGCTGAGCACCATCAGCATTTCGACGATCGACGCGTTGGCGAGCCCCTCGCCGCCGTTGGAGACGAACGACCGATCGATCTTGAAACTATGGAGCGGTAAATCGTTGAGGTAGCGCAAGGATGAATACCCCGTCCCGAAATCGTCGATGCAGATCCGGAAACCGTCGACGGTCAGCCGATCGAGGGTCGAACGCGTGTGCAGCGTGCTCTTGAGCACGTTGCCTTCGGTGATCTCGAGCATGAGCTGATCGCGGCCGACGTCGAGTCCCGCCAGCGACTGCGCGAGTTTCGCCGACAAGTCGATGTTATTTACTTCCGCGGCGGCCAAGTTGATGTGGACGACGAATCCGGGCGGCAGCGTCAACCTTTGCCCGTGCGCCAGTTCGTTCCAGCGGTGCATTTGGCGGGCCGCCGTCGACGTGACCAACTGGCCGATCGCGATGATCGAACCGTTCTCCTCGGCGAGCGGAATGAATTCCGATGGCGAGACGAACGAACCGTCGTGCCGCGGCCAGCGCAGCAGCGCCTCGCATCCGGCCAGCATCCCATCGGCCAGATTCACAATCGGCTGGTAAAGCAGCTCGAGTTCGCCGTCGTCGAGCGCGCGAACGAGATCGATCGACAGCTGCATGCGCCGGACCGCGCTCTCGCGCATGGCCGCGTCGAACACGACGAAGTTACGGCCGCCCTGCGCCTTGGCATGGTACATCGCGGTGTCCGCGTCCCGGATGAGCTCGGCGGCCAGCGCATACTCGGCCTCCGCTTGCGCGACGCCGAAGCTGGCCGAACTCGCCACGAGCTGACCTTCGATATTCACCGGGACCGTCACCGCCGATTCGAGGCGCCGCACGTTACTTTCGATGTCGGCCCGGTCGCTGCCGTACAGGAGCACCGCGAATTCGTCGCCGCCGATGCGAGCGAGGACATCGGTCTCGCGCACCGCATCGCGCAGCCGCGCGGAACCTTCGATCAGGAAACGATCCCCGGCGGCATGGCCGAAACTGTCGTTGATCGCCTTAAAGTCGTTGAAATCGACGAACACGACGCAGAAGATGTCGGCGGCCGCGGTGCGCTCGTCGAGGGCCCGCTGTATAGCGGCGAGAAACGCCGGCCGGTTGGGCAGCCCCGTGAGCGCATCGTGCCCGGCTTCGTAGACCAGCCGCGCCTCGAGCATCTTGTTCTCGGTGATGTCGCGCAGCATGAAGACGGCAAAGACCGCTCCGCCGGACTCCGCGTGAACCGGCGCGATCGAAAGATCGAACCAGCGCGACGTCGCCTTGTCGATATAGTTGCATTCGTCCGAATGCACGTCGACGGTGCCCGCGAAGATCGCGTCCACGATCGCCGCGTGTTCGTCGATGAAGCTCGCTGCGCCGGGCCCCGCCGCATCGGCGAAGACGGCTCGCGCCGCGTCGTTGCTTTCGACGATCCGGCACTCCCGATCGACGATGAGCATGCCCGTCGGGGCGTGATCGAAGACCGCTCGAAACTGCCCCCGCGCTCGGAGCAGCTCTTGCTGCGCGTGGGCGCGCCTCAACTCCGACTCGAGTTCGGCCTGCCGGGCTTCGGTCGACGCCCGCTCGGCCATGTGTCTGCCGGCGTTTCGATAGCTGACGATGGAAATGCCGGCGAGCGCGAAGAGCGCGCAGACGTCCACGCACAGTTCGACGGCGGCTGCGGCGAGCGAGCGGGATTGATCTCGATGCGCGTGGTCTATCCGGTCGCGCACGGTCCGGTCCAGATTTTGCCGGAAGAGCTCGCTCACCGCGAAGCTCGACGCGGAAAATCTCACGAGCCCGCGGAGCAGTTCCCGATCCTTGAACTTGCCGCGCGGCGGCCGCGAAACGTACAGCCGCATCAGGCGAGCCTTGATCGCCTTGAATGCGGCGACGTTCGCGGTGGTCGCGCGGACCAGCGGGGCGGCGGCAACGGGATCGACGGAGATCTCGTCTTCGGCATCCTGGAGCCCGACGTCGACGGCGCCTTGTGCCATGGCCAACAATTGTGCTACGGCGAACCGCGGCGGCAACGCGTCGTTTGCGTCCGCCATGTTCTTTAGTGCAATCGACGCCGCCGCGCTGCCGTCATTGAGGGAGATCGGAAAACGCACCAGCGCGTCGCCGAAGTTGACACCATCGATCGAGGGATCGTTGGCGATCCCCGATTGCGTTTGCACGCCAACGATCAGCGCCACCGTCGCTGCGACGACGGCCTCGTACTCGGGTGAGGAGCCGGGCGCGCGACCCGACGCCGCTGCCCAACGTGTGCACAGGGACCGCCAGTCGGTGCCGATGGCCACATCGAGGCTGCTTTTCGCGTCCGGCCGATCAGGGATGCGCGTGATCTCGCTCGTCAGCTGAGCTAGTGCGGCCCGCGAGCCACCTCGATCGTCGCCCGATTGCGATTCGAGGTGCGCCGCTGCCGCCGCGTTACGAACGGTAACGAGCGAATCCAGGACGCGCTGGGTGCGGGAAAGGTACACGATCCCTTGTGCCTCGGTGGACGCATAACTGATCGTGTCGTTGGCAGAACCGATTGCCGCGATCGCGCGCGTGACGATCGCGGAGGCGAACGCGACCGCGATGATGCCGAATACGAACGCTAAGACGATTTGATGCGAAATGCGACGCCCAGCCACGTCAGCCGAGTCGCCTCGACGACCGGCCGGCGATGACTCTCCTAGGCTTGCCCTCCGACCGAGCACATCTCCCTCTTAACACGAGTGTTGTATCGGTGGCCGATCGTATAACGTTAGGAGGGGCTAACTCGACCGATCGACCCGGGTGGCTTCACGTTCCTCGTGTGCCGAAGCGCACTCAGCCCCTGGTTATAACGGTTTGCGGCCGCCTACCAGCGCAGCAGCAATCCGGCTTCGACCAAACCGCCGCCGAAGCCGTAGAGCAGAACACGCTCGCCGCGTTTGATCCGTCCGTCGGCGATCGCCGGCGCGAGCGCGAGCGGGATCGAAGCCGACGAGGTATTGCCTAGCCACTGCATGCTCGTGAGGGTGCGCTCGGCAGCGAGGCCGGTGCGTTCGCGCACGGCTTCGATCATGCGCATGTTCGCGCTGTGCGG
>PLAE01000138.1 GCA_003134035.1 Candidatus Velthaea versatilis | reverse complement strand
TCGGCGCCGGCGTCATCGGCGTCGAATACATCTGGTCGCTGGCCGGCCTGGCTGGCCCCACGATCGAAGGCGTGCGCGGCGCCTTGCGCCAGGCCGGTATTGCCGGCGGCGCGGCGGAGCGCACCGAACAGGATTTGTCGCCACGCGCCATTGCCGCCCTGTTTGCCGCAAGCATTCTGATGATGGCGGCGGTGTTCGCGGCCTTTATCGCCGGATCGCCGGCCCTGACGGCCTATGGCGCGACAACGTTGATCCTGACCGGCGTGGTGTTCGCAACGGTGTTTGGATTTCTGGTGGCGGCCGCCTGCGGCTACATGGCGGGGCTGGTGGGCTCCTCGAGCAGCCCGATTTCCGGCATCGCCATTCTGGCCACCTTGTCCGCCAGCCTGCTGATTCTGGCCCTGCTTGCCGGCGGCCATGTTCTCACCGGGGAGTCCGGGGCACCGGCTCTGGTGGCGTTTTCGCTGTTCGTCACCTCGGTGGTGTTCTGTGCGGCCACGATCTCGAACGACAATTTGCAGGACCTCAAGACCGGGCAGCTCGTCGGGGCGACGCCCTGGCGCCAGCAGGTGGCGCTCATCGTGGGCGTGATCGCGGGCGCGGCGATCATCCCGCCCGTGCTGGTGCTGCTCAACCACGCGTACGGCTTCAACGGCGCGCCGGCAGCACCGCATCCGGCTGGTGCGCGGCCGCTGCCGGCGCCGCAAGCGACGTTGATCGCGGCGCTCGCACAAGGCGTGATCCGAGGCAAGCTCGATTGGGGCTTGATCGGCATCGGCGTGCTCGTCGGCATCGGCCTGATCGTTCTCGATGAAGCGCTGGGCATCGCGAAAAAGATGCGCTTGCCGCCGCTGGGTGTCGGCATCGCGATCTATCTCCCGCCCTCGACGACGGTGCCGGTCATTATCGGTGCGGTTGCAGGCTGGGCGTACGACGCGTGGGCGGAGCGCCAAGCGGAGCCGCAGCGTCGTAAGCGGCTCGGCGTGCTGCTCGCATCGGGGCTGATCGTCGGCGAAAGTTTGTTCGGCGTCTTGCTGGCCGGAATCATCGTGGCGTCCGGGAAAGCGTCGCCGCTGGCGCTCGCGGGCGATTCGTTCGAGGGCGCCTCGAATTGGATCGGCAGCATCGCTTTTGTGGCGCTCATCGCGGCGCTCTACCGTTGGATCGCGGCGCGCGGTTCGAGCGAGCGCATAACGTAGGGCGGGGGGTTGGCCGCCGCCCTAGACCGGAGGCCCGCCGAGTACGTCCGGCGACGTTTTCGGGACGGCGCGGCCCGGTCGCTCGGGCAGGAGCTCATCATTGAAGCGGATACATTGGCAAGGTCATGCGGCAGCAGGAAAAAATCGACATAACAGACGGTCGCGCACCGCAAGCTGCTCTCCGGCCGGGTTGACTGCGAACGCCTCTAAGGTGATTTTACGCCGCCGTGCGAATTTGAATTTAACGAAGAACGATGGTGCAGTGGGGGATTAGTCGTGTCCGTTGAGGGGAAAACCATATCTCGCGTCGGGATGAGCGAACAGATCGCGAAGAAGCCAGGCTTCATCGCCGCCCTCGATCAGAGCGGCGGCTCCACGCCGGGCGCATTGCGCCTCTACGGAATTCCGGAGACCGCGTATAGCGGCGACGCCGAGATGTTCCGGCTCGTGCACGAGATGCGCGTGCGCATCATGACCGCGCCGGCGTTTAGCGGCGACAAAGTCATCGCGGCGATTCTCTTCGAGCGCACGATGGATGGCGACGTCGACGGCAAACCGGTGCCGTCGTTCTTATGGGAAGACCGCGGCGTCGTGCCGTTCTTGAAAGTCGACAAGGGACTCGAGGCGGAGGCCGACGGCGTCAACCTTATGAAGCCGATTCCGGGCTTAAACGAACTGCTCGCTCGGGCCGCGAAGCTCGGCGTCTACGGCACGAAAATGCGCTCGACGATCACGCTTGCGAACCCCGCCGGCATCGCCGCGATCGTGCGACAGCAGTTCGCGCTGGGTGCACAGATTGCCGGTCACGGACTCGTGCCGATCCTCGAGCCCGAAGTAAGCATCAAGAGCCCGAACAAGAGCGAAGCCGAAGCGATTCTGCTCGCGGAATTACGGACGGGACTCGACGCGTTGCCGGCCGGGCAGCGCGTGATGTTCAAGCTCACGATCCCCGACGTTACCGACCTTTACGCGCCGCTCATCGCCGACGAGCGCGTCGAACGCGTCGTCGCGCTGTCAGGCGGCTACACGCGCGCCGACGCGTGCGCGCGGCTGGCGCACAATCACGGCATAATCGCGAGCTTTTCACGCGCGCTCGTCGAGAATTTGCGCCATTCGATGAGCGGCCAAGAATTCGACGCCGCCTTAGCGGCGGCAATCGGCGAAATCTACCAGGCGTCGACGGTGAAAACGTAGGGATGCGCCGCTGCGACCTCGTTCGAAGCGCAACAGAATGAGCGAAGCGAAGCTCGGCGGTCCGTTCACCTTCCCGGGAACGGCACTGACGGTCAACCGAATCGGCTACGGTGCAATGCAACTCGCCGGACCCGGCGTCTGGGGCCCACCCCGGGACCCGGAGGCCGCCGTCACGGTGTTACGCTCGGCCATTGCAGCCGGCGTGAGTCACATCGACACGGCCGACTTTTACGGTCCGCACGTCACGAACCAAATTATCCGGGAGGCGCTCCACCCGTACCCGAACGGGCTCGTCATCGTTACGAAGCTGGGCGCGCGTCGCCCGGCCGACAAGTCATGGCAACCCGCCGTGTCAACGCAGGAGCTCACTGCCGCCGTTCACGATAATTTGCGCAATCTCGGCGTCGAGGCGCTCGACATCGTCAATTATCGAGCGATGGGCTCGGTTCACGGCCCCTCCGAAGGTTCGATCGGCGAGCAGGTGCGCGTACTTGCCGATCTGCGGCGGCAAGGGTTGATCCGTCATATCGGCTTGAGTAATGTAACGGCGGCCCAGGTTACCGAGGCGCAGGCCATAACCGACGTGGTGTGCGTGCAAAACAACTATAACTTAGCCCACCGCGAAGATGACGCGTTTATCGACGATCTGGCCGCCGCGGGCATCCCGTACGTGCCGTTCTTTCCGCTGGGCGGCTTCTCGCCGCTGCAGTCATCGACGTTGTCGGCGGTAGCCGAACGGCTCGGCGCCCCGCCGATGCAGGTCGCGTTGGCATGGCTGCTGCACCGGGCGCCAAACATCTTGTTGATCCCCGGCACCTCGTCGATCGCGCATTTGCACGAAAATCTGGCCGCCGGTGCGTTGGCGCTCGCCCCGGAAACCCTGGCGGAACTCGACGGGATCGCCGCATCGGCAACGGCCATGCAGCATGCCGCCGGCTGAAGGACCCCGTCCGCGCGCCCAAGCGTCTCCGCCGTCTCGTCGTTGTCGCGCTCTTGAGCTGCTTATCGATCGCCGCCAACGTCTCGCCGCATCCCGCGGGCGCAACGGATATTCGTCCGTTCAGCGATCTGCATTGGCGGCTGATCGGTCCGTTTCGCGGCGGCCGAACCGTCGCCGTATCCGGCGTCCCTTCCCGTCCCGGTGTGTTCCACATGGCGCCAAATAACGGTGGCGTGTGGAAGTCCGACAACTTCCGCCGACTGGGACCCGATCTTGGATGGCATCAGTGTGCGCATCGTCGCCGGTATCGATCGGTCCTATACGGCGTACGAGCGCGCCGAATCGCCCGTGATGCGGTGAGAGCCGCCCGTTATGCGCGTACTAACGGCGAATTGACGCGTTTACTCGACGTCGTGCAAGGGGCCGACGCCGCACCGACCGTCGCCGCTGAACAGACGGCAAACGGCATTCTCGAAGCGCTCGCAACCGGGCGGATCGGCGCGGTCGAACTCAACCACGCGGACGAGCCGTAAAGACATTGGTTGCGCCCGATGTCGATGGTCGGCGACGGCCGGAAAATCGCGCCTGACGAAACGAACCATCCGAAGCGAAGAACAGTTATGGCGTTCGCTATCAAGACTCAGGTCGAGGATCCGCAAGCGACCCAGTTCGAGTTCTGCGCGCAAAAGACGATGTACGGCGGAAAACATGTCGGCGAAGGGGATGTCATCTTTGTCTTCGCCAGCGAGAACGAGGGCGGTTGCGGGCTCGTCGCGCGTGGGGTTGTCGCGTCGGCGGATGCCGTCCCAAAAAAGGGCGGTCTCGCGCGGCAAACTCCGCGGGTGAGTGTAACTGTCAGACGCACCGCGCTAGCGAAGCGATCTTTGGGGCGGACCGAGCTAAAAAATTTCACCAATTGGGAAGATGGCCAACCTGAGACTGAACTGAATTTCAAGTTCTATCGGCAGGCGACGAATAAGATCGTCGGCATCTCCGATAAGGCGACGGCGTTCCTCGACGACTTCTTTTAAAGTGTGAAAACGTGACTTCTGAAAGCTAGGTCAAAACCACGGTGTATCTTAACGCTTCGGCGACGATTCGATGCGCGTGATGCGCATGACGAACGGAGCCCAGGGTGCGAAGCCGTCGGCGCTGCGGATACCTATATTTGCGAAGCCGTAGCGTTCCGCTGTCCGGGCGCGGCGTATTGACGTTCGTCAGCGGCTCTTTCGAGGAGCCACGCCCGTACCGCTTCGGAACGCAAGGGTCGCGCGAAGAAGTAGCCTTGAAAGTAGTGCACGCCCATCGAATGAAGCACGCCGGCTTGCTGCGCGTTTTCGACGCCCTCCGCCACGATTTCCATACCGAGCGCGTAAGCCAGCGATCGAATTGCCGTGACGATCGGAGCCGACTTCCCCTCGACGTGATCGACGAACGACTTGTCGATCTTGAGCGTATCGATCGGAAGTGACTGCAACGATCCAAGGGAAGAAAATCCGGTGCCGAAGTCGTCCAATGAAATACGCACTCCCATGGCGCGCAGGGCGACGAGCGTGGGAATGATATGTTCATGATCGCGCGCGAAGAGGCTCTCGGTCACTTCAACGTGGAGCCGATGCGGATCAAGGCCGCTGGCGGCAAGCGCGGTATGGACGTCGTCGAGCAGACCGCCGGCCTCGATCTGGGCGACCGAGGCGTTGACGGCGACCGCCGGCGCCGGATCGCCCGGCCAGCCGGCGGCGGCCGCGCAAGCTTGCGCGAGCACCCAGCGCCCGATCGGGATGATGTCGCCCGACCGTTCGGCAAGTGGGATAAATTCAACGGGACTGATTGGACCGCGCGTCGGGTGATTCCAGCGCAGGAGGGCCTCGAGGGATTCGCAGCGCCCGCTACCCGCGGAAACAACCGGCTGGAACTCTAATCGTAATTCGTTCCGGCTGATCGCCTCGTGGAGCGCTTGGCCGAGCAAATGCCGTGTGCGGACCGCGTTGGCCAGCACCCGGGTAAAGGTGCGCACCCGCCCGCGCCCATCCTCCTTACCGGCGTACATCGCCATGTCGGCCGCTCCGATCAGTTCGTCCGCCGCGCGGCCGTGGTCCGGAAACACCGCGATTCCAATGGTCGCGTCAACGCACACGGTCTCGCCGCGGCGACTGATTGGATCGCACACGCCGCGCCGCAGCTGCTCGCCGATCGCGTCCGCCGCGCACGTCGCGGCTTCGCCCGTGAGAACGATAACAAACTCATCACCGCCCCAGCGTGACGAGATCGAGCCGGGCGGGAGCAGCTCGGTTAGCCGCCGCGTCACCTCGCGCAGGACGTGGTCGCCCCAATCGTGGCCTTTCACATCGTTGACGTCTTTGAATTTGTCCAAGTCCAAAAAAAGCACGGCGAGCGATTCGTTCGCGTCTTCGGCTCGCAGCAGTTCGCTGTCAAGGCGCTCAGTCAGAGCGCCACGATTGTAAAGTCCCGTGAGTGCGTCGCGCGAGGCGAGCCGAGCGAGTTCACGGCCGACGCGCTCGCGCTCGCCGATCTCACGCTGGAGGTCTGCCGTGCGCGTCTTGATCCGTTCCTCGAGCGTCGCCAGCGTTTCACTGAGCTCCGCCTGCGCCATCGTCAGCTCGCTGTTTACCTCCTCACCTCGTTGGCGTTGGCACTCGGTCTCCAGCATCAAGGTCTGATTCGTTCGGTAGAGACGAATCGCCGACATGACGGCACTGTTCGTCATTTTTGACACGCCGAGCATAATGAGCAAGAAAACGATACAGAGGGAACCCAGGATCGTATTTTCGCGACCTGGCGCGGTCAAGAACATCACCGCTAGCGGCAGCAGCAATATTGAGCAATACGCGATGCACAAGCGCTGAGCGGAGGCGAAAACGGTCGCTCCGCCGGCTGCCACGGCGGAAATGATCATCGCCATCGCGGTTCGTTCGACTTGATTCGACTCATGAAAAAACGCCAACGGCAGCGTGGCCCACATCGCAGCAGCCGCGAGGACCGGAATGCTAAAGCGCCGCATTTCGGCCCGGCCGTCCCAGTCGCCGACCTCCCGCCGTTTGCGGCCCGCCACCAAATCGAAGGCCCGGGCAGCCGCGGTCAAGAGCATCAAGCTCAGCCATGCGATGAGGCCCGGCTTGCCGGTTGGGCCCAGTATGACGATCACGGCCGTGGAGGCGAGCGCCGTGACGAAGACGCCGCCGATTCCGTGCCGGTACAGCAGCTGGGCGGCGTCACGGACGGTGAGCGATTTCTCGTCGTCGGCGTGAGATCCGGCGATCAAGGCGAGGGACATAACGTTCCGCAAAGTTCCCTTGCCGCAGAGCTGGGCGCGTTCGCGGCCGAATAGAATTCGCCCATATATATGTGGGTATCGGCAGGAAGCCGGGAGGACCTCACTGCGCGAAAAGCGCTCTCCCCGCACGTCGATCGACGCGATCATTCGTCGGGTTGCCAAAGGATGTTCGTCTGCGCGGTGTGCCTCGGTCATGTCTTGATCGAGACCAGTTATTGAGCCGCGCGAATGCCCTTACTTGGGTGTGGTGACGTTCTGCGCAAGAAGATAGGCGACGAGCGCATCCGCGTCGGCATCGGGGATCGTCGCCCCGTATGCGGTCCGCATCTTCACGATCTCCTTCGTCCACGCGGCTTTGCTCAACGGGGGTTCCGAGATCACGTATTCCGACGAATGACAGGACAACGGGACGGTCGCGAAGCCGGTGTCGGTCGGCGCGACGCTGTAGTTCGGCGTGTCCGGAACCCGGTAGGCCGTCTTCACCGCCGAAAAAGTGCTCCTTGCAGCGAAGGGATGCTGCGCCGATATTGTCACCGCGCGGCGTACACCCCTGCGTGCAGGTTTACGCTTTCCGCATCACGCCGTGCGCAACGGCTTCCGGCAACGCAGCTCTTCTATGCGCGCACATTGCGTCGCAACGTGGCGGACCGATTATAAGATCCGATTTCCGAACGCGGTGCCGATTCCGGCCGTAACCGCCATTGCCAAGGCGCCCCAGAATGTGACGCGCATGGTCGCCTTGAGCATCGGTGCGCCCCCCGCTTTAGCCGCGATTGCCCCGAGCAGTGCCAGAAAGACGAGGGACGCGACGCAGACGGCCACGATCAGCGTATGAACCGGCGCCACAATCACCAGCAGAAGCGGCAATGCGGCGCCGACCGAAAACGAGCCCGCCGACGCAAGCGCGGCCTGGACGGGCTTAGCCGTTGTTGCATCCGATATGCCGAGTTCGTCGCGCTTGTGCGCACCGAGCGCATCGCGTTCCATGAGTTGCGCCGCGACGCGGTGCGCCAGATCGGGATCGAGACCGCGCTGCACGTAGATGCCGGCCAGTTCTTCGAGCTCAGCAGCCGGGTCGTCCTGGAGTTCCCGGCCTTCGCGCGCGGTGTCGGCTTGTTCGGAGTCGGCTTGCGAGCTGACCGAAACGTATTCGCCGGCCGCCATGGACATTGCGCCGGCCACGAGCCCAGATACACCGGCGATGAGGATGCTGGCATGCGTCCCCGCAGCGGCGGCAACGCCGATAATGAGGCTCGCGGTGGAGAGGATGCCGTCATTCGCTCCTAAGACAGCGGCTCGTAACCATCCAAGCCGTTCGACTGCGTGACGCTCCGGCTGCCGCCGGTTTGCTTGCGTGACAGCCATAGCGATCGTGGTTTCCTTCCCGGGCTCGGCGCCAATTCGTCATTCGCCCTTGTTCTTGCATGGCCCCCGGCCACGGGTGGCAGCGTTTTCGGCGCCCATGTCGCGTGCTTCACGAATCGACCGGCCTGCAAGCATTTCCGATACTGCGTGCATTCGGATTGCCGTGAATTCAATCGGTTTCGTTTATGAGACTTACGTGGGTGGGCGAGCCAATTCGCCGCATCGATCAACCGTTGCCCGATCTGCGTCTTGAGCTCCTTCGCCGCCAGGTATGGTGCGACGTGAGCACCCGGTTGAAAAAGAATCGAATAGTGCCGCGGTCGTTTCTCATTCATTCACCGTAGCGCGGTTATGCGAGCATTTCACCAATCGCATCGTTCAGGTTCGGTATAGCCGCTGTGGTCCTCTTTAACTAGCGAACAGTACGCGCGTCTATTATAATTGGAGGAACGCTCGCCATCGTCGTAGGTCCGATGGACTTCGCTCGCATCGGCGCAAATCGCTGTCGACCAAAAGTGCTTTCGAACGCGCGTTGTCACGGACGCATAGCGCGAAATCTGCGATTGGGTCTATGACCGTATCGAGTTGGGAAATCGCCGCCCTTACCAACAGCTAGAGGGGTCTGCCGCCGTAGCCT
Organism: Candidatus Velthaea versatilis; assembly: GCA_003134035.1. Classification (GTDB taxonomy): domain Bacteria; phylum Vulcanimicrobiota; class Vulcanimicrobiia; order Vulcanimicrobiales; family Vulcanimicrobiaceae; genus Velthaea; species Velthaea versatilis. The sequence continues at coordinate 10,416 of PLAE01000138.1, read as the reverse complement.
GCTGCAGCGGCTGTTGCGTCGACAAGTTTACTAAAAAATAACGGTGTCTGAACCTATTGTGCAACCGACTATCATGATCATGGAGAAAAGTGGGTATGTCTCAATAAAGGCAGCGCTTCTGTCACATCGCGCTCGCCGAATAGATGAACTGAACAGCGCACGGTGATGATGCGACGCTTTGATGTTCACGGGTTACTCATCTAAGCCGTTTCCTCGCGGTGCATCTCTGCGACAGTAAACTCACCATACGGAGATGAAATGCCCCCCAGCTCATCCAGCGCTCTACAACCAGTCGAGCCCAACGTACAGCTTGCCGCAAAGCACAGTCTGCTCATGCGGTCACTTCATTGGCTGAACGCTGTCGCGATCAGCGCCTTGATCGGAACCGGCATCGTGTTGTTGATCGGCGGCGACGCGCTCGCGACTCTCGGCGGCTCAATTCACCAAGTTTTTTACTTCCTGTTGCTCGGAATCGGCGCCGTCTACTTGACTGCGCTCATTGTAAGCGGCGGTTGGCGAATGTTCCTTCCGACACGTGAAACCGTTGCTGATGCGTCCGCGGTCGTGAAAAGCGAGCTGCACCTGGGCGCGCACGCGCCGCGCCTCAAGAAATATAATGGTGCTCAACGGCTAGCGTACGGCGCGGTGCTGCTCATGGTTGCCGGAGAAATCGTAACCGGACTCGCAATGGCCTACCGCTATCAAATTCCCTGGCTGGGCGTGCTGCTCGGTGGTCGGCACACCGTGCACACAATCCACAAGGTCTTGATGTTCGGCATCATCGCGTTCGTGTTCGCGCACGTCGTTCAAGTCGCCCGCGCCGGATGGCCGTCATTGCGTTCGATGCTTTGCGGCTACGATATCGTTCCTGTAGGAAGCTTCGCCGCGATCGACGGCGCATTCCCCGACCATTTGGGAGCGCCGGTCACGCGGAGCGCGGGTCAACAGAAAGTCGATACGCAGACACGCCGTGGATTCGTGGGGGTCGGAGCTGCGGCCGCCTTGGGTCTGGCTCTCGTCGCCGTCGGCAGCGTTCGCGGATCTGCGGCTGAAAACGCGCGCGACGAGCGGGATGGGCAGTCGCTTGGCGGTGAGGACGAAGACGGCGATGCTCGGAGTGCCGGAGATCGGACTGCCCGGCCACGCAAAGCCGCCAACGCGAACGACTCCAACGGCGAGAAATAGGGGGCCGGAACAGAGCGTGGGGCGATGCCGTAGAGGAGAAGACACGAAACGGAATTTTAAGCACGTTAAGGGCTGCGGTGAAGCTACTACGCAAACAGAGCTGTTCGAGGCTCGGAGAGGCCGCGGATACGACCGAAGCGTTCTTTACTCTGGAGTGCATTGGCGGGAGCGGCGCCCGACGCTACGCCGGCCGCCAACCAATCGGATGCTTGGTGTACCATTCGCACGCGACTTTCGCAATGACCCAATTCTAATTGCAGTCTTCGCCGACCGATTGTGAGAAGCGATCCGCTGTTTTGGCGCGTCGGGCGTTGCGTTCGCGAACGGGCGAAGCGGAACGCGGCGCTGACGCCTCTGTTCGCGATGCCAGGCTTAGGGGTCTTTGCTCCAGCGCTCTCCGAGGTCGCCGCGGCGTATCGCGACGCCGGCTACAGCGTGCGCGCGGTCTCGGTCGCCAACTCCGCCGTCGATGTGCTCGCCGCGAGACCGACGTACCGGGGCAGTCCGTCGCCAAGCAACTCTATGAGTGGAGCCAGGGCCGCGAGCGGCTGGGCGATCGCGACCTGCTCATCATCGACGAGGTGTCGACGCTGGGCACGGCGCAAGGCGCGGCGCTGCTCAAGGAGGCGCAGGAGCGGGGCGCCGTCGTGCTCGCGCTCGGCGACGATAAGCAGTTCCAGGCCGTCGCCCACGGCAACGCCCTCGCCTTTATGCAAGCTGCCGTCGGCGAGAACACGGTGGATCTGCAGACCACGCGCCGGCCGCATGAAGGCTGGCAGCGCGAAGCCACCCATGCCGTGCGGCGCGGCGACGTACGGGAGGCGATCGACGCGTATCGCGACCACGGCGCCGTCCATGAGGTCGCGACGCAAGCCGATGCGCGTGCGGCGATCGTCGCGCGCTGGCAACATATCGAGCAGTCGGGCGTCGAGTGCGGCATCGAAGCTTTCACAAACAGGGAGCGCACGGCGATCAACGCGCTCGCGCGTGACCAATGGCGCGCGATGGGGCGGCTCGAGGGGGACGATCGCGTCCTGGAGACTATCGATGGCAAAACACCGTATGCAATCGGCGATCGGGTCGTCATCCGCGAGACGATCCGTGAGGCCGGCCTTTTCAACGGCTCGGTGGGGGTGGTCCGCGGCATCGAGAACGACACGTTGCAAGTCGAACGGCGCGACGGGAAGACCGTCAGCGTCGACACGCGCGAGCGTGCCGGCGTTCAGCACGCGTACTGCTCGACGGAATACCGCGAGCAGGGCTCGACGCGCTATGCCGAACTACAGCTCGTCACCGAGCACGTAAATCAACGATCGCTGACAGTCGGGATGACTCGCCACACGCACGACTATGGAATGTTTTATTCGCGCGAGGCGGTCGGCTCATACGACGATTTGATTGCGCTTGGCGAACGCACACGATCGAAGGAACTCGCGACCGATTATCAGGTGATCGAGCGCAACCTCTATACGTTTGAAGAATTGAGGCCGAGAGCGCGGGATTGAGCGCTAATGCTGCCTCCGCGCGCGTGGCTCCAGCGGCCACTTAGCGCTTTCCGCACTAAGCGTGCTTGCCACCACTCGACCCGACTGCGTCGGCCGTGCCGGACGAAGTCAACGTCTTTGGGTAGACGTCCTGAGGTTGCGGTGGTGAACGTTGTGTCGGTGCCGTCGGCTTATGCCTCGGCCACCGTTCCGGGCTCCTCTGTGCTTAGTTTAGCCCCGGGCTCCCTCTGGTCCGGGCAAAATCCTGACCGTGTACCGCGACGAAATTCGATAGCTCGGCTCACCGGCAGCGTCGATGCTCACCACTTCAATGAGCCCAGCTTGGACAAGGTTGTTCAGGTCGTCTAGGTCCTCTTGGGTGAGTTTGCGCATTGTACAACACCTCGTTTTCTGGCAATATCGTCGCGTCTAAATGTGGCCAAGTTATGACCGCCTGGACAACGCGTGACGACGCGCTGCACTCACCAAGGCGCCAAAGCGATTTGCGCGGATCAAGCCGGTTATGCGGCGAGGAAAACGAAGAGTGACCACCAGTTGGCACACCGCCGATGTAGCTTTGGGCCACGATGGCCCTTTCTCCACCGTCACCTCCCGCGAAAAGCGCTGGACGGTTGACAGTCGAGAACGCTCGGCATTATTTGTCACATCGCCTTAGCTCGCAGAGGCTAGGCGGAGCTGCTGAGGCGTTGCAACAAATTGGGCGAGCGAGCGTCCATTATCATCCGCAACTTCGATTTCGTACGCCTCGTTTTGACCCGGCGTATCGTATACTTCGATAATCGTGCCTACTGTGCCGCGCGCAACACCTTCTGTTGGAAAGTCCGCGGTCAATTCGACAACCTGGTATTGCTTAAAACGTGCCACGTTGTTTACTTCACGAACCCAGTGGTCATGCGCGGAGCGTCCGCACCTGTTTGATATATCCATCCGGTCCGGACTGTGGCTGATCCTGCAGGGCCTGTCACAGGGACATCCACCGTAAATCGTACGCCATGTTCGTCGACCGCACCAGGTATTGCTGGTTCACGTTTGATTCCTTCTTTGATTTGTGCGCTCAGATCCTGAGCATTACCGTGGTCGTAGCCGAGCGCAGACTTAAATACGCGAGCCTTGTGCGCCCCCGTTTGATGCTGATCATTGAGCGAGTATTGGCTCAGTTTCTCATCAACGCCAGTCGCTTTGTCGGCATTGGCGAGGGTTCCGGTGGGAGTAAGGTGCGCGGCGTAAATGTCGGCAGCGTGGTCCAAGGCACGCGCGCCTTGGTTCTGGCGAGCGGCGATCGTCGCTTGGTCCGCAGCGGTTACGGTCAGGCCAATCGGCTTACCCGAAACGAGAGAAGTTCGGTTCCTTGATTCAACGGGAGATACCGTCGTACTCGGACCAGCGTGCTCTATCGGCTTGGTTGTCGTTGAGCCCTGGTGTTCATCGATCGGTGTCAGCGTGTTCGAGCGTGAGCGCTGTTGAATCGGTGTTACAGTAGTTGAGCCTTGCTGCGGATGAGACACCGTTGGTGAGGACGATGCCGCCGATCCGTGCAGCGCCGATGATTGCGTCGCGGCGCGCGCTAAGGGCTGACGATCTGAAGCCGCGCGCGAGGTCTCGCGCCAGAGGGCGTTCGGGGCGCTTTCACCGGCATTGCCCGCCGGCGCCGTCGTGGCTAAGACGAAGCCGGCAGTGCCGGCAGCCCTGCTGGCGATCGGGGCGGCCTTTGCCGCCGCTTCTCCAACCGCACTTGCTGCCTTCGCCATCGTTTGTTCGACGGCGCCTGCTCCGGCACCGAATGCGGAGTCGATACGAGGAAGTGCCGCCGTTGCGCCGGATCCAAGGGCCTGAACGTGCTGTTGGAGTGCCCGATACATGGCGTCCGGATCGCTACTCGGGTCGCTTTTCTCTACCCGATCTGGCTTCATTGGCGGTGGCGGCGCAGCTCGTGCCGCTACGGAGGACGGTGGCGCTCCGGGTTGCGGATCCGGTGTAGGCGTGCTCGCAACTACAGGCTGAATCGACACGGCGGTACATCCTCCCGGATCGACAATATCAGGACGTTGTGATCAGAGTTTGTCCTCCGTCAGGAAAGGAGCTGCTGTCAGTGGTCGTGATCGGCCCGACTACGGCCTGGACGTTTCGAGTTTGTCGTAGCGGCGCCGGGATTCGAACCCGGAACTTCCCGCTTATAAAGCAGGTACTCTAACCGATTGAGTTACGCCGCCCCGTCGTTGGACGGGCGACATATTCGATCGGTTGGCGCTGTGCGCGCATCCGCATCGGGACGGAAGCCGACGGTGAGACCGCGTTTAGCAGCGCTGCGCCGAAAGAGCTCGCGCGATCGTGCCGGCTCAACCCTCGGGAGCGGCAGTTCTACGTGTTTGCGATCGAGTTGGCATAGGACTGTGCGTGCGATTTCTGCACGTGTCGAGTTCTCATCGATACAAAACGCCGCGTTCAACCACTCCGGTCGTGTGCTCATCTTCGATGAAGGATACAGCGTCGATCGCTCCTTGCGCAAGACGTTGACCGGGACCACTAGCGCAGGCACGGTTCTGCCGGGTTCCGCTCTTACCTCGCGGGTGGTCCGTACTCGCATCGATCGCTGCGGCGCTCGACGCTCCGTGCGGACCAAAAAACCAAAGCGTGAACCAGAATGGAAAAAACGTGTTAACGGCCCCAACGTCGTCTTCATTCAGTTGCGTGACCGCTTCGGTTTCGATACTTCCAAATGGTGCAGTGTCTGTCATCCGCTATTCCGCCGTAATCGGCCGCCGCGCGCTTGGAGGTCGGCGGCGATCGCGTCGTCGGTACGAAGGCCGAAGAATTCGTTGAGTGCGACCTCGACCACGAACGCCGTCGAGATCGAGTGCTCCAGTCGAAGCCCGTTCAGGCGTCGTTTCAGCGCTGCAGGGATCGGCGTGCTGAGCATCTGACTCGCTGGCTTCTTCTTCTCTTCCGACGTCTTACTGGGGTTCGGTTGCGATTCGCCGGCTCCGGGGCGCGAGTCGGCGCCGCCTCAGCTCTATGATGCGGCGCAATCGCTATTGCCGCGGCCTGTGATGGCGCGCCCGGTACCGGCGTCGGCAGGACGCGTTCGAGGCTTTCGGCGACAGTTTGCGAGCGCACGTCGACGTCGATATCCTCGAGTGACATCGCAACGCCGATCGGCTTGGTCTCGGCGCTGGCGCTGCGAGTCGGAATCTCTTTGAGCGTCTTCGCCATCAGTTCGCCGCCGACAGTTCGAGTTTGCGCGCGTTCATCGTAGCGACCAGGGTCCGGGCGAGATCGTGATAGCCGCTCGAGATCGGACTGCGCGGTGCGTAGGTGACGACAGATTGCCCGGTCAGACACGATTCGGCCGCGGCGACGCCGGCGGGGACGTAGGCGGCGATTTGGACCCCGTCCTTCGCGAGCTTGTCCAACTCGTGTCGCGTGAGACTCAGCCGCGTGTTGAATTTCGTGATCACGAACAGTAGCGACGGACGCAGGCGAAAGAGCGAGATCAGTTCGGGATCGGCGCGGAAGTAGCGTAGGAGGTGCGAGCACGTCGGGATACGAGCGTTTTATCACGGCCGGTTCCGCTTGCATTGGCACGACAACGTAGTCCGCCGCGAGTAGCGCGGCGCGGGTCGCCGGCAGCGATCCTGCAGGCCTACAGGCTCCTATCCCACCGGAGATTTCGCACACCATCGGAGATCGTCCGATGGGATACAAAGCCCGTCCATTGGGATGGAGCATAAAATTGGTGGAGCTGTCGGGGATCTGCCCCCCGAGTCCGAAATCGTAAACCCGAGACATCACAGGCTTCCCGGATTTGGCCTTGCGGCACGCTCACCGGAATTGCGCTGCCGGTCTGCCCGGCTGGGTCCCTTTACTCGCTAGAACCGTGGCGTCAGCGGGCTAACGTCCGCTGCTTGTCCCGAGCGTGTGGTCGTCGAGTCACCGCCGGTATGGGGGGCCTGCCGGCAAGCCCGCACCGGCCGAAGCTGGTGCGTACCTGTTCTCGTTGGGCTTGCGCCCGCGGACCTACAGGGTGGAGGGTTCTTGAATGCTAGGCGGCGACTGCCAGCTCGGCCCCTTGCGGGAACGAGGCTGCCATGATCGCGTTGAAGCGTTCGTTTGTGTTTGCATTTACATGCTTGCAGTCGTTTTGAGAGGGCCTGCAGCTCTGCCTGTCCTTCCCGACCCTACTGACCCCGTCGAACCTATTCAGCCCCATGGAACCAGCCCCGGATCGCACCTACGGTGCGGTTGTCCGCGACGGATCGTGCGCGGGCTGTGAAACCCGCGCCCCTAAGTATACCCGATTTCCACTTGAATGAAAACCCCATCGCGGCTCGGGCGAAGCCCGTTTGCGGCTGCGCCGCAAGCCGCCCGTCGTCGCGCGTCGGGTAAACCCGACACACTCCTAATGGTTGATCATCGGGAGCGGAGGAAGCGGCGCCGGCAGGGGCTTAGCGGGCGGCGGATTGAGCCCGTTCTTAACGATGTGCGGAGTAACGATGATGTAGAGATTGGTGTTGGACGTTTGATCGTGGCGCACGCGGAAGAAGCCGCCGATGAGCGGGATGTCGCCCAGACCCGGCGTTTTGGCGACGTTGCTGATGTCGTTCTGCTGCAGCAGACCCCCGATCACGAACGAGTCGCCGTCACGCACCGTCGCCGAGGTGCTCGCTTCGCGCTGGCTGAGGATGGGATAGTTCTGAGAGGTTCCTGTTTCGCTCGAGACCTGCGAAAAGATATGCGACGTCACGAAGCCGTCGGGGCTGATGCGCGGTTGGATCTGCAGGCTGACGCCGACGTTGATGTACTGCACTTGCGACGAAACGGCGCTTACGCCGGAGACCGCGATCGACGTCACGATCGGAATTTGCGTGCCCGTGATGATTTGGGCCGACGTTCCGTCGAGTGCGGTGATGCGCGGTCGCGCGATAGTGCGGCCGAGGCCCTTCATGATCTGCGCATAGACCGCGGACTGGAGCGTTGCTGTCCCTTGGCCGGTGGTAAGATTTTTAATAGTGTACGTCGCCTGCGCGACTGGACCGCCGGCGTTGGTGAAATCGATGCCGATGTCTTTGGCGGCGCTGTCGTCGAGTTCGACGATCTGCGTTTCCAATTCGACACTGGGCAGCGGGATATCGATCTGATCGATCCTCGTTCGAAGTCGCGCCAAGACGTCGGGCGGGCCGGTGAGGATGATCGCGTTGAGCCGCCGGTCGACGCCGATGTTCTCGTTGATTTGCTGGCCGAGCGCCGTTCCGGTTTGGCCGAAATTCTGAATCTGCTGGATTCCTTGGCCTCCGGGCTGGGCGTTGAGACCGCCGATCGTTCCGCCCGCGAAGGCACCGTTGGCTCCGCCCAGGCCGGACGAACCGAATTGCTGCTCCTGCGGCGTGAACGAGTCGTTGGAAGCAATTTGCTGGCCGGCGACGAGCAGCCCAACAACCTCGCTGACGTCGGCGTATTTGAGCCGGTAGATCTCGGTCGTTTCGTTTCCGCTCGGCGCCGGAGTCGGCAGCGCAAGGGGCTGGGGCTGGGGCTGCGGCGTAAGCACCGGTGGGGCCGCGCTGCTGGCCGCGATCGTCACGAGCAGTGTTTGTCCAGCGCCGGCCGCGACGGTGATGTTCGCCGGCGCCGACTCATGGAACGTGACGTTAAGGTTATCGCCGAAATTTTCGACCGAGATCGTTTTGAGCGGTTCGCGCCCGATGACGGTCGTCGGTGCGCTGACGCCGCGCGTTGTCCCCTGGAGAATGAGCGATACATCGGTCGTGTCGTTGCCGAAGACTTTGAACGCCGGCACGCCGTTGGCGAACGCCAAGATGATCTGCGGGTTGCGGCCGCTCGCAACGTCGAGCCGAATGCCGTTCAACGTTCCCGCGTCGGCCGGCGCGGCGAGCGCAGCAAATGCGAACGAAGCGCACGTAAGTGCGGCCATCGGTCGTAAGCACCGAGGATTTACGACGAAATCTCCATCACGCCCGGGACGCGTTCCGCTCGCAGCGGCCCGAACCTTCCGCGATGAGTCACGGTTTAATCGGAGTTCAGACGGGCGGCGACGTGACCGTGGACTGGTTCACCAGCAAAGAACCGGCGCCCGAAAATCGGAACGCCGGTTCGCGCGGTGCTGAGAATGTCTGCGCGATTATTCGCGCGGGCGTCGTGCGCGTGGAGCGCCCGAGCCATTGCGGCCGCCGCCGGGACCGTCGGGACGCGGACCGCGCGGTACGTATGCGGCCTCTTCGGCAACGGCTTCCGCACCCGGCAAAACCGCTTTGCGCGATAAGTTGATGCGGCCTTGACTGTCGACTTCCATGATCTTGACCATGATCTGATCGCCGATCTTAACGACGTCTTCCACCTTCTCGACGCGCTGCGGCGCGAGTTGGGAAATGTGGACTAACCCTTCTTTCCCGGGTAAGAACGCGACGAATGCGCCGAAGTTCATCAAGCGCGTAACCGTACCGAGGTAGGTCTCGCCAACTTTGACTTCTTTGGTCAGCGATTCGACCATCGCTTTTGCCTTCTCGGCGCCTTCGCCGTCGGGCGAGGCGATGAAGACGCGTCCGTCGTTCTCGATGTCGATCTTGACGCCGGTGTCGGCGATGATCTTGTTGATCACCTTGCCGCCGGGGCCGATCACGTCTTTGATCTTGTCCGGGTTGATCGTGAGAACGAGCATGCGCGGTGCCCACTTCGAGAGCTGCTTGTTCGGTTCAGCGATCGTCTCCTTGAGCTTGTCGATGATGAACAAGCGCGACTTCTTGGCTTCAGCCATCGCCTCGCGCATGATGTCGATCGAGATGCCCTCGACCTTGATGTCCATTTGAATCGCGGTAATGCCGTCGACGGTGCCGGCAACCTTGAAGTCCATCTCACCGAGGGCATCTTCTAGGCCTTGGATATCGGTGAGGATCGCGTGCTTCTTGCCGAGCAAAACAAGGCCCATCGCGACGCCCGCGACATGGTTCTTGATCGGCACGCCGGCGTCCATGAGCGCGAGGGTCGAAGCGCAGACCGACGCCATCGACGATGATCCGTTCGATTCGAGCACTTCGCTGATAACGCGCAGCGTGTACGGGAAATCTTCCTCGGGCGGCAGCACCGGCACAAGCGCCCGTTCCGCGAGCGCACCGTGGCCGATCTCGCGCCGCCCGGGCGCGCGCATCGGGCGCGTTTCACCGGTCGAATACGGCGGAAAATTATAATAGTGCATGTAGCGTTTGTTCGGGATCGCCATGATCCCGTCCAAACGCTGCTCGTCGCTGATCGAACCGAGCGTCGCCGCGCTGAACACCTGGGTTTGACCGCGAGTAAAGATGCCCGAACCGTGAACGCGCGGTACGTAGCCGACCTTGGACCAGATCGGCCGAATTTCGTCCGGCTTGCGGCCGTCGGGCCGGATCTTCTCGTCGACGACCATCACGCGAAGCTCTTGCTCTTCCATCGCTTTGATGATCTTCTCGAAGTCTTTGTTGCCCTTGTCTTCGAGCAGCGCGAGCACCATCGGATCTTTCGAACCAACCTTGGCGATCGCCGCGGCACGGGTTAACTTTTCGAGTGCCGCGTTGCGTTCGAGCTTCTCGCTCACGCGCATCGCCGCCGAAACTTCTTTCTTGAAGTTCTTCTCGACCCACGCTTTGAGTTTGGGATCGCTGCTCAATACCGGGTACTCGCGTTTTGCTTTTCCGGCTTTAGCGGCGAGCGTATCGATTGCCGCGACGATCTTTTTGATCTC
>PLAE01000044.1 GCA_003134035.1 Candidatus Velthaea versatilis | reverse complement strand
ACGCGACGGGTCGACGAAGTCGCCCCACTAGGTGCCTTCATGCTCGCGTTCGCGCTGGGCCAACTCATCGTTGGTCCGCTTTCCGACCACTCTGGGCGGCGGCCCGTCCTTGCTGTGGTGTAAGCGGTGCGGATCGCACGCGAACGCCGACGCATACATCACCGCCAAATAACGCACTGGGATCCGGCCTAAGGTCGACGAAGTCGACCCACCTACTAGCTTCGGCTGGTCGAAAGGCGCCGCGCTTCGCCGCGCGGCTTATACGTGGTTTGGCCCAGGGCGACGAAGATGTCGCCGGCGGTCGTGATGTTTTCCGAATGGCCGGTTATGAGCATCCCGTCGGGGCCGAGCACGGTGGCGAACCGGCGCACGATGCGCTGCTGCAACGGCGGCTGAAAATAGATCAGCACGTTGCGGCAGATAACGATGTCGAGCGCGTCGGGCAGCGCCCACGCATCGCTCTGCAGGTTGATCTTCCGGTAGTCGATCATCGTGCGCAGCAGCGGCCGCACGCGCGCGAAGCCCGCATTGGGTCCGTCGCCGCGCTGGAAAAAGCGGGCCCGCCGCCGTTCGGAAACGGTGCTCAAGCGATCGAGGGCATAGACTCCGCGCTGCGCGTGCGCGAGGACGTCGGTATCGATGTCGCTCGCGATGATCTCGACCGGCGGCGAATCGGAATTATACGCTTCGACCATGGTCATCGCGATCGAGTACGGCTCTTCGCCGGTCGACGCGGCGGCGCACCAGATCCGCAGCCGCGGAAGCTGCCGCGCGCGCACGTACTCGGCCATGATCTCGAAGTGATGCGGTTCGCGAAAAAACGAGGTGAGATTCGTCGTGAGCGCGTTCATGCACGCTTCGTGTTCGGCGCCGTCGCGCTCGACGACATCGAGATATTGGGCGAAGTGCCGCACGCCGCGCGAGCGCAACCGGCGCGCCAGCCGGTTGTACACCATGCTGCGTTTCGACTCTGCAAGCGAAATGCCCGAATGATCATGCAGCAGCCGCCGCACGCGGGCAAAATCGGCCGCGGTGAAGTTGAACTCGTGCTCGTCCTCAGCCACGGCTTGCACGTGCGGCAACGCGTCGCTCAGAATGTTGGACTGCGGGCATCAAACGTCGCTCCATCGCGTGAAGGCAAGTCAGCGCCGGCGGTGACGCCGGCTCCTGTACGCAATGTCGGAATCTCGGCGTTGGAAACTTAGCTTGCGGCCGCTGCGCGTCGGGTTAGCTGTTTAGATTTCCGGCGCGCGGACGGCGAACGGCCATGCTTGTGCGCGCGCTGCCCACAAGGAGAACACCGCGATGCCGGCGGCCAGCGTCCCTAGACCGTAGCCGATCGCGGCCGCCCCGGCTTGCTCGAAAATATACGACCAGCCGACGAGCGCGACGAGGGCGGGGACCGGATACAGCCACATCCGGTAGGGTGCGCGGATCTTGCGCCGGCGGATTACGACGAGCGCCGCGATTTGCGCGATCGACTGGATGAGCACGATCCCGGTGGTGAGCGCGTTGATGATCTGGTCGAGCGGAAAGAGGCAAGCCGGCAGCGCCAGCAGACCGATTGCGACGAGCGACACGTCGGGGATCCGGTGTTTGGGATGGACATGGGCGAACGCCGGTAAAAACACGCCGTCGCCGGCCGCGGCGAATGGGATGCGCGAGGCGCCCAGCAGATTCCCGTACACCGAAGCGAACGCCGTTACCAGCACCATGATCGTCACTACGCCGGCCGCGGCCACGCCGAAACTGCCTTCGACGATCGACGATGCCAAATGTTGACCCAGCGGCGGCAGCGAGCCGTCCGCGAGCGGGACGAGCGCTGCCCACTTGAGCGCGCCCAAAATGCCCAACTGCATCACGATGTAGAGCGTCGCGACGATCGCGATCGCGATCAGGATCGAACGCGGCAGCGTGCGCGCCGGATCGCGGACCTCGCCGCCGACCGTACTCGATTGGCCGTACCCGAAATAGTCGTACATCGCGATGATGAGCGCTTGGCCGAGCCCGGCCCCGAGGCCGCCCCAAAACGAGTCGTGCCCCGGGAGCGCGAAGGCCTGGGCCGCCGAGAAGTGCGCGTACGACGCCGCGATCACGCACACCAGCGTCAGCACCGAAATGCCGGCCAGCACGATGCTGACCCGCGCGACGGTCGTGATCGCCCGGTAAAGCGCGATGAGCGTAACGACGCCGACGGTGATCGCAAGCACCTTGAGGCCCCACGGCGAAGCGGACAGAGCCGGAAAAAAATACCCCGCGTAGTTGGCAAAGCCGATGTAGCCCGTCGCCTGCAGCAGCGGCGCCGCGAAGATGGTTTGCCACACGAACAAGAACGCGAGCAGCCGGCCCAGCCGCGCACGCCCGAACGTTTCGCGCAGAAATCCGTACGTGCCGCCCGAACCCGGATAGAGCGAACCAAGTTCCGCCCACACCAGTCCGTCGCAGAGCGCCAGGAGCGCGCCGGCAATCCAGCCGGCCAGCGACAGGGGCCCGTGCAGGGCCCCCAGCACGAGCGGGATCGTGATGAGCGGACCGATGCCGATCATCGAAATGACGTTGATCGCGGTTGCGCCGCGCAGCGTCACGCCGCGGACGAGACGTTCGTCGATCACGGCGTTTCCGATACGAGCGCTTTGGTCAAGCCGCGCGGAGCATCGCTGTCCACGCCGCGCGCTCGAGCGGCGTGCAGCGCGATAAGCTGCGCGCTCACGAGCCACGCCAAGCTGTTGTACGCTTCGGCAACGACCGGCCCCAGCCGCGGCAGCGTGTCGATCGGCGGGGATCCGATGGTCCAGCGCAGCGCGTCGGATTTCGCCAGGTCGCGCAGCGGGCGCGCGACGATATCCAGCGCGTCGGCGTCGACGATGCCCAACACCGCGCACGATGCGTCGACCATGGCGACGCTGCCGTGACGGAATTCGCCCGCAGCGAAGCCCTCAGCGTGAAGATAGGACGCTTCTTTGAGCTTGAGCGCGGTTTCGTGCGCGATCGGCAACCCGTAGTCGGAACCCAAGACGATCACACTGCGGCGGCGCGCGATGTGGCCCGCCGCCGCGACGAGTTCGGCGTAGCCCGGTGCCTCGAACCACGCGCTCACCGCCCCGGCGCAATCGACCAGAACCGCCGCATCACGGCTGGTTTCGCCGCTCAGCAGCGATGCCGCGCGCAGCACGATCGCGACGGTCGCGCTGACGCTTTTGGTCGCCGGCACCGCCAGCTCGCTGCCGGCCTCGACGTCGATCGCCCAATCGGCCCGCGCCGCCAGCGGCGAATCGATCGCATTCGTGAGCGCGATGAGCCGGCGCGGCGCCAGCGTGTCGAGCGCGGCAAGCACGTCGCTTGACCGTCCGCTCTGCGAGATCGCGACGACGGTCTTGCCGGCGTAGGCGCGATGATCCAGCCGCGCTTCGGTCGCGGCAAGCGCGGTGGCGCGGAGTCCGCGGCGGCGCAGCGCTAACCCGCCGAGCTGCGCGATGAACAGCGAGCTGCCGCTGCCGACGAGCACGACGTCGTCGTCGAGCGCCTGCGCAAGCCGCGCGGCAGCGGTGCTTTGGGCGAGTCGCGTCCAAACGCCGGGCTGCGCACGGATCTCGCGTTCGAGGCGCATGCCCAGCATGGTGGATTTCATGACCGGCGCGGTTTCGGCGCGCCGGCGCGGGTTGCTTCTTAAGCCGGCGGCAGCGTCGCGCGGGCGTGCGTCCCGCGGCCTTCACGATTGACGATCTCGAACTCGGTCGCGCAGGCGTTCACGATGAAGAGCCCGCGGCCGCTCTCGCTCCAATCGTCCTGCGGGAGCCGCTCGCGCTTGCGGCGCGAACGGAAACCGGGGCCGTTGTCGAAGACGTGCAGCACCGGCAGCTCATTCGTCCAATCGAGCACGATGTCGACCGGTCCCGGCGCGTGCCGCACGACGTTGCCGAGCAATTCGCCGAAAATAAGTTCGGCGGCGGCGAGATCGAGGGTTGTCGCGCCGTTTGTTTTCGAGGTCAAAGCGGCGAGAAACGCCCGGCGCACGCCGTTGGACGAGCCCGCCGTCGCCTCGAACGACCAGCTTGCCGTCCAGTGCGGATGCCGCCCGGCCGGAGCCGGCCGCGAGCGCCCAAACATGCAGACGAACAAAGCGGTTTCAGCGTTCAAGGAGTCGCCCAGCATGTGCCGCGCGACCCACGCCGCGGGGCTCGTGCAGTGCAGCATCCGCTCGTCTTCAAGCACCGTGCGCAGCCGCGTGAAGCCGTCTTCAACGTCGCGCGAGGCCTCGACGAGCATTCGCGAATACAGCATCAAAAGCGCCGCGTCGCGCAAGTCGACCACGACCTGCGCCGACGGATGATCGCAATGGTTCAGCCCAATCGGCAAGCCGTCGGCCGGCAGCACGGCGACGCTACCGTCATGGTAGCGCACGTATGGCGGCGGATGACCCGCGCTCACATAGGTAAAGGTTTGGGCGCCGCGGTCGACGATCCCAACGGTCGCGGTCGCGAACGCTTCGGCGGTGACATAGCGGTGGCGCAGCCGCGCCTCGGCCGCGCGCAGCAGCGCCGCCGGTTCGGCCGGCGTGTTCGGTGCGCCGAACGATTCACGCACGGCAAGCATCAAATCCGCCGGCCGCGCGCCCGCGCCGGCGACGTTGCCGACGGCTACGACGTAACGCTCGTCGTCGAGGGCGAAGACGTCATACCACGCGGCTTCGGCGCTGCGGCGGTTGGCCGGAACGTGCAGCGCGTCGAAGCGCAGCGCATCACTCGAGCGCAGCAGCGCCGGCTCGAACGCGGGACGCATCATGACGAACTCGGTGCCGCGGGCACCAGCGTCACGGGCCCGCAAGCCGGGCAGAGTGTTCGATCTCCGGTCGACAGCATTACATCCATGTCACTTTCCGGGCGGGATCCGTCCCATGCCGTGACGTTGTCATCGGCAAACGGCGTGCGGCACTTTACCGCTGCCGGCGCCGGGTTTGCGGAGTCGACGGTGAATGGCGTGGGTGCACCGTCTGTCGGGGGAGGTTCACCGCATGCGTTTTGTGACGTTTTCCGCTGCCGGCGGGCGGCGGCGCCCGGGCATCGTGATCGGCGACTCGGTCGAGCCGCTGGGTGCGGCCGTCGAGTCGCTCGAGGCGTTCATCGCGCTTGATGCCCGCGCGCGCAGCGCGGCGCTAGCCGCCCGCGAACCAGCGATTCCGCTTGCCGGCGTCGCGCTCCAAGCGCCGCTGGCGCCGCGTAAAAACGTCTTTTGCGTCGGCCGCAACTACCTCGCGCACGCCCAGGAGGGCGCCCGCGCGCGCGGCGAGCAGCTCAGTTTGCCCAGCGTGCCGACGTTCTTTACCAAAGCACCGACGGCCGTCACCGGACCCGACGCAACGTTGACGTTGCCGGCCGCCGTCAGCTCGCAATTCGATTGGGAAGCCGAACTCGCGGTCGTCATCGGCGCACGGTGTAAAGACGTCGCCGAAGCCGACGCGCTCGGCGTGATTTTCGGCTATACCTGCCTCAACGATGTGAGCGCGCGCGATCTGCAGCGCGCGCACGTGCAGTGGTTCAAGGGCAAGTCGCTTGACGACACGTGTCCGCTGGGACCCTGGATCGTCGACGCGGCCGACATCCCCGATCCGGGCGCGCTCGATATTTCCTTGCGGGTCAGCGGCGTCACCCGCCAGCACGGCAACACGCGGGCGATGATCTTTTCGATCCCGCGCATCATCGCCGAATTGTCGCGCGGCATGACCCTCGAGCCGGGCGACATCATCGCGACGGGCACCCCCGACGGCGTCGGCTTCGCGATGGAGCCGCCAGTGTTTCTCGTCGACGGCGACGTGATGGAGGTCGAGATCGAAGGGATCGGCATTTTGCGCAACCGCGTCGCGATCAGCGCGCCGGTCGGCGCCCGGTGATCGGATCGCTCATCGCCGGTTTGGGCGGAGCCGCCTTCGCCGCGATCGGAACCGGCGCGCTGCTCGCGCCGGGCTTTTCGAGCCTGCAGTACGGGTTGCCCACGACCGAACGCACGGCGCTCGCGCTCGTTCGCGCCATCGGTGCGCGCGACGTGGTGCTGGGCGTCATCGTGGTCGCGCTCGTCGCGAAGCAAGATCGTCCCGCGCTCGAGCTCGTGCTCATCACGTCGGTGCTGGCCGCGGCCGGCGACGCGCTCGCGGTCACGACGGGCCGTAGCGACGCCGGCCCCAAACACCTCGCCGTTCACGCGATCGGCGCCGCCGCGCTCGTCATCGCCTGGGCGCTCGTGCGCAGCGGACGCTGATTCGCGGCGGCCGCCGGACGCGCTGTCCGGAGCCGAAAGTCGCATAACTCACCCGGCCTAAGCAGGATCGTTCGTTCTTACAAATGTCAGCGGGAGGACCCTGAGACCCAGGCTGCGATGTAAGTGCGCATGAAGATCGCCGTTCCGAAGGAGCGCGGCCCGGGCGAAAACCGGGTTGCCCTCATTCCAGAAACGATTGCGAAGTTTGTCAAGGCCGGAATTGGCGTGAGCGTCGAACGCGGCGCGGGCGAACCGTCGTATTATCCCGACGCGGCTTACGAAGCCGCGGGTGCAACGCTTGTCTCAACGCCGGGCGAACTCTATGGCGACGCCGATGTCGTCACCCGGGTGGCGAAACCGACCGATGCCGAACTCGACGCGCTGCGGCCCGGAACGATCGTCATCGGCGTGCTCGCCCCGTTAGGCGATGCACCGTCGGTCGAACGCTATGCGCAGCGCAGACTCACCGCGCTGAGCATGGATACGATTCCGCGCACCACCAAGGCGCAGGCGATGGACGTGCTTTCGTCCCAGGCCAATATCGCGGGCTATAAAGCGGTGCTGATCGCCGCCGAACACCTGCCGAAGTATTTTCCGATGCTCACGACGGCGGCCGGCACCGTCAAACCGGCGCAGGTGCTCGTGCTCGGTGCGGGCGTCGCCGGCCTGCAGGCGATCGCGACCGCGCGCCGCCTCGGCGCCGTCGTCGTCGGGTACGACGTGCGCGCCGCCGTCAAGGAACAGGTGCAGTCGCTGGGCGCGAAGTTCCTCGAGATCGACGTCGGCGAATCGGCCGAAGGGACCGGCGGCTACGCCAAGGAGCTCTCGCAAGAAGCGATTGCCAAACAGCGCGCCGCGATGGTCAAAGCGATCGGTGCCGCGGATGCGGTCATCACGACCGCGGCGATCCCTGGCCGGCGCGCACCGCTGCTCGTGACGGCCGAAGCCGTCGCGGCGATGAAGCCCGGCAGCGTCGTGGTCGATATCGCCGCGGAAACCGGCGGCAACTGCGAACTCACCGAGGCGGGCAAAACCATAGTTAGCCCGAACGGCGTGCTCGTCATCGGTGCGGTGAACCTGCCCGCGAGCGTACCCACCCACGCCAGTCAGCTCTACAGCAAAAACGTGCAGACACTTTTGGAATACATCATCAAAGACGGGCAGATCGCACTCGACATGGACGACGAAATCGTACGCGGCACGACGCTGGTCAACAACGGCGAAATCGTGCACAAGCCGACGCTCGACGCACTGGCCGTATCCGGCTCGGCCGCGGTGCAAACGCCGGGAGGCGGCGCGTGAGCGAAGCCCTTTTCACCGAACTGACGGTATTCGTTCTCGCGCTCTTCATCGGCGTCGAAGTCATCTCGAAAGTTCCCTCGACCTTGCATACGCCGCTGATGTCGGCGACGAACGCGATTCACGGCATCGTGCTCGTGGGCGCGATCCTCGTCGCGGGCACCTTCGACGCGCCGTTCAACGCGATCATCGGCGTGATCTTGGTCATTTTAGCATCGCTCAACGTGTTCGGCGGGTTCACCGTCACCGAGCGGATGCTCGAGATGTTCAAACCGCGCGCCGCGGTCGTCAAGAAAGAGAACGAATAGTGGCCGGCGTGGCAGTCAATCCGGTCAACGTCGCGTATCTCGTCACCGGCGTCCTTTTTATCTTGGGTTTGCGCTATCTGAGTTCGCCGAAAACCGCGCGGTTGGGCAACCGCCTAGCCGCGGTCGGCATGCTCGTCGCGCTCATCGCGGTGCTCACCCAGGGCATCGTGAAGTGGTGGGTCATCGCCATCGGGGTCGTCATCGGCGCGGCGATCGGCATCTATTCCGGCCGCGTGGTAAAGATGACCGCGATGCCGCAGATGGTCGCGCTCTTCAACGGCGCGGGCGGCGGCGCGGCCTGCCTCGTCGCGGCGGGCGAACTGCTCAAGCGCATCAACGCGGGCGACGCGCTGACCTTCGACGTCACGTTCACGATCATGCTCACGAGCGTCATCGGTGCGCTGAGCTTCGCGGGCTCGATCATCGCGTTTCTCAAACTGCAAGAGATCATGACGGGCCGGCCAATCACCTACCCCGGCCAGCAAATCGTCAACGCGGCGATCCTTTTGCTGGTCCTCGTCGGCTCGGGCTTCGTGATCGCGAACGTCAACATCCTGACCTGGTTCTGGGTCGCGCTGGGCGCGGCGCTGGTGCTCGGCGTGCTCTTCGTGCTGCCGATCGGCGGCGCNNGCGCCGACATGCCGGTCGTCGTTTCGCTGCTCAACTCGTTCACCGGCCTCGCCGCCGCGGCAACCGGCTTCGTGCTGCAGAATAACGTGCTCATCATTTCCGGCGCGCTCGTCGGCGCGTCCGGTACGCTGCTGACGCTGCTGATGGGCAAAGCCATGAACCGCTCGATCACCAACGTGCTCTTCGGCGCGTTCGGCGCGGTCAAGGAAAGCTCCGGCGCCGGCGGGTCGTCGACGAGCGGGCAGAACGTGCGCTCCGTGACACCCGATGACGTCGGCGCGCTACTCGCTTACGCCAATCAAGTGATTGTCGTTCCCGGCTATGGAATGGCGGTCGCGCAAGCGCAGCACAGCGTGCGCGAGCTCGCCGATCAGCTCGAAAAACGCGGCGTCGAGGTCAAATATGCGATCCACCCCGTCGCGGGCCGCATGCCCGG
>PLAE01000216.1 GCA_003134035.1 Candidatus Velthaea versatilis | reverse complement strand
GGCGGCACGGGTGCCGGCGTACCGGGCGGCACGGGTGCCGGCGCCGGCGTCGGGCTAGAGCTAGGCTTGCCGCTCGGCGCGGCTGTCGGTGCGGTCGGGCCGGGCGTCCCGATCGGCGCTGCCGGCGAGGTAGGCTTGCTGCTCGGTGCCGCGCTCGGGCTCACAGTCGGACTTGTCGATGGCGTCGCCGTCGGCGCGGCCCCTAACACGACGGTCGCCGACGGTAGCACGCCGGAACCCGACGAACCGCCGCCACCACAGCCGACGAGCGCCACGGCCGTCGCGCCGGTCAAAACGAGGAAGGAACGCAAAGACCAAACCTCTCACGCATAAGGGCCACAGCACGCGTGTGCCCTTAATCACATTGTGCAATGATGCCGGAGAGGACGGGTCACAACCAGTGACCTTTGCGCACGTGAAAACAGGCCTTTCCACCGAATAATTTCGCGCGCGACGGTACGCGCGAGCGAGACTCAGCTCGAGCCGACGCTCGTCGTTGTGACCGTGATCGTGAGCGGCGCCGCGGCCCCGCCGCTGCCGGTGACGGTGTAGCTGCACGACCCCGCCGCGACCGGGGTGACGACGAATGGTCCGGCGCCGCTCGTCGCCGACACGCCGACAATCCCGGAGCAGTTCGACGTCGTCAACGTAAAGCTCGCGTTACCGGTCTGGGTCACGGTAACCGTCTGAGCCGCGGTGGCGCCGGCCGCCGTAAACGCAAGCGACGCGGGTGTCAGTACGACGCCCGAGGGCGCCGGACTAGTGGTCGGCGGCGTTGTTCCGCCGCCGCCGCCGCCGCCACCACCACCACCACCACTGCCGCCACCGCCGCCGCAGGCGACTAGGGTCAGGAGCGCGGCGGCGGTCGCCGGCGCCAGCGGCCGCAGAAAGCGCGATGCTCGGCTGCGGCGGTGAGAGATACGGATTGGCGCTTGGTTAGGCATTCCGTCTATGGTGTCGCATCGCGCGCCACCCGCGCGTGGGCCTTTGTTACCCTTTGATGGGGGCTTTAACGAGATAGGGAATGCACGGGGCCTGCGTTCACGGTCGATCCGAAACGCTCGGCAAAGGCTTCCGGACTCAATGTCGTCTGAACGCTCAAGCGCGACAGACGCGGTTCCTCGAGGTCGCCCGCTTCCAGGCGGATCATGTACTTCCGCGCGACCTCGTACGACTCGGTCGTGACGTCGACGAGCCGGACGCGGATGCGGCCGGTCGCCGGATCGGTCAATTCGGACAGGGTTACGGGCGCGACGCGACCGCCCGATAACGCGATGAGCGCGCCGCTCCCGCCTTGGAGCAGGTAGCGCACCGCGCCGTAGCCGAGCGTGCGCGTATATTCGGCGTCGAACGGCACGGGCTTCGCGCAGCGCAATTCGTAGCCGATATCCTTGGTGACGACCGTGATGTCGCCGAGCCCAAGTTCACTCAGGCGTGCGCGCACCGCGTCGCGCAGCACCATGCCGATCGGAACGTCGGCCAAGCGAACGTGTCCGTACGCGTCGCGCGTTGCTCCGTCGAAGGCGGCAAGCTGCTGCGGATCGACGCGCTCGGCGATGCCTTCCGCAATCATCGCAACACCGTGATCGTGACCCAGTGATTTGCGCTTAATGATCGAACCGACGATCGTGTCGACGACGCTGTCGAGCGCGATCGAATTGCCGTCGAACTCTTCGGGAATTACCGCCAGCGTGGCGCCCGCCGCTTTGCAAATTCCCAATGCCAGCGCGCCGGACTTGCGGCCCATCGTGATCGCGAGATACCAGCGCTGCGCAGTACGCGCATCTTCCATGAGGTTCTCGACGATCGCACTGCCGACGGCGCGCGCTGTTTCGAAGCCGAACGTCGGCGCGTTGTCGGGCAGCGGCAAATCGTTATCGATCGTCTTGGGCACGGTTACGACGCCCAATCGGCCCTGCGTTTTCGCGGCGATGCGGGCCGCGCCGTAGGTCGTGTCGTCGCCGCCGATCGCGACGAGATAGCGGACGCCTAATTGCAGCAGCGAACGGATGCAGCGTTCGAGGGTCTCCTCGTCCTTGCCCGGATTGGTGCGCGACGTGCGCAGCATTGAGCCGCCCGAGAAATGAATGCGCGACACGTCGTCGATGCCGAGCTCGGTGACCTTCGTGGTATCGCCACGCGCGATATGGCGATACCCGTCGTAGAGCCCGAGCACACGCAGACCGCTGTTGACGGCTTCGATCGTGGCGGAGGCGATCACGCCGTTGATCCCGGGCGCGGGACCTCCGCCGACGAGGATGGCGAGCGTATCGTCTTTCATGTGCTCCCGATTCACCATCGGTGATGCGTTACGCTGCGGCGGGACGCAACTTTTGCGCGTCGATGCGGCGCGCGACGATGACGTACGAAGCTGCAGACAGCAACGGAACGGTACTTACGTCGAGCAAAGCAGCCGTCGGTCCGACGTGCGCGATGAGCAGGCCGACGCCGGCCACCGCCGCCGAGCCGATGCCGAACGCGACGCCGTTCATCAGCCCCAACGCCATACCGAGATTGCGCGGCAGCATCGCTTGCGCCAGGGCGACTCCCGGTGCGTTCTGCACGGAAAGCAGGATGCTGCCGCACAGCAGCGGCAGCGCCGAAAGCCAACCGCTTTGGGTGAGCGATAACGTTAGAAACGGCACCGTCGCGCAGAGGCTCACGACCGACACCGTGACGGCGCCGAACCGGTCGGCCAGCGCGCCTCCAGCAAAGAGCCCGATCGCGGCGAACACCAGAAAGCCGGTGACGAGCGTGCCCGCTTGGGCCAGCGAAAATCCGCGTGCGGTCAGCAGGTTCGGCAAATAGTAGGCAAACGAGGCCCCGACGAAATAGCGCAGCGCGGTGCTTGCGATGAGCAGTCCGACGCCGACCCGGTCGACCGGGGCATGGCTCGCGCGCCCTGCCGGTGCGTGCGCGGCGTGCATCGACCGCGCCGTCCGGTCGATGCCGCGCATCGCGACCGCGATCGCGAGAACCGCCAGACCACCGGGAAAGAGCAGCAGCAGCGAGCCCGCGGGTCCATAGGCGCCCAACAGGAGGCCGATGATCGCCGGGCCCAAACCGTAGCCGACTTGACCGCCGATTTGGAAGATCGAGATCGCCGACGTGCGGCGCGCGCCCCCCAGCATTGCGGTGTAGCGGCCGGCCTCGGGGTGCATGATCGCCGAACCCAAGCCGCCCGCGACGATGCAGCCGGCCAGCACGCCGAACGAAGCCGTCGTTCCGGCGAACGAGACGGCCACGACCGTCAGCCCGACCGACGCCGGCAGAAACCACCACCGCCCTCGGCGGTCGCCGTAGGCACCGAAGATCGGCTGCACGATCGAGCTGGTGAGATACCAGGCGAGGGCCAGCGCACCCTGATACCACGGCGCGAGCCCGGCCCGCGACACGTCGTAAAAAATGACCAGCGGCACGATCCCCGAGTAGAAATCGCTCGCTCCGTGAGCGAACGAGATGACCGAAATCCCGGCCAGATTCCAGCGGCCGGCAGCAAAACGGAGCGCGGACCGCGACAAAACGGTTAGGCCGCGCTGGTCTTGCGTCTGGGCTTGGCGGCCGAGGCCGGCTTTTTGCGGCCGGTCTTCTGCGCGTCGCTTGCCGTGTCGCCGGAGCTGACCGACTCGGCGACCGATCCGCGCGGCGCGTCACCCCGACGTGTGCTCGATGCTTCGAGGCTCCGCTGCAGCACATCCATGAGGTTGACGACGTTGCTCGCCGCGGGCCGCGCGGCCTCGCCGGCCGGCACGTCCTTGCCGGCCGCGCGCGCTTCGATCATCGCCAGCACATCCTCGCGGTACGTGTCGTGGAATTTCTCCGGCTCGAATTTTTCGGCCGTCATCGTGTCGATCAGCAGCTTGGCCATCTTGAGTTCCGCCGGTGCGACGTCTTCTTTGAGCGAAGGGAAATTGAAGTCGTTCTGCGCGACGAGTTCGTCGGCGTAGTGCATGAGTTCGAGGACCAGCGCTTCGCCGTTGGGCTTGAGCGCCGCGAGATGCTCGCGCGAACGGATGACGACGCGGGCGATCCCAACCTTGCCCGACTCGATGAGCGACTCGCGCAGCAACGCGTACGCGTGGCGGCCTTTCTTCTCCGGTTCTAAATAGTACGGCGTATCGAAAAACATCGGGTTGATCTGATCGAGTTCGACGAATTCGACGATTTCGACCGACTGCGTCGCCTCGACGTTGACCCGCTTGAGATCCTCGTCGCTGACGATCACGTAACGGCCCTTTTCGTACTCGTAACCGCGCACGAGATCGGCGTACTCGACTTTCTCATTACACACCGAGCAATGGCGTTCGTTGTAAATCCGGCCTTCGTCGGCTTTGTGCAGAAAATTAAACCGCAAGTCGCTGCTGCGCACGGCGGTGAACAGCTTGACCGGAATGGTCACCAAACCGAAGGAAATAGCGCCGGTCCATATAGCGTGTGCCATTCGTTTCCCTCAAAGCCGGGTGCGCTCGCACCCGAAAAAGCCAACGCAGCGTAACGAAATCCTTCGCCGCCTATCGTTCCTTCCCGTTTCGGGCGGGCCGAACCGCAACCGGCAGAACTCTGGATTTGGCGAGTTTGGCTCAAGTCCAAGGGCCCAAGCAAGCGGGGGCGGTCAAGCCGCGCGCCGCGTTGATTCGGGTACGCGCGGCCGCTCCTTTAACCCCAGAGCGCGCGCGCTTTGTCGAGTGGGGCTTCGAGCCGCTGCGGCACCCAGCCGTCGGCCGCCCACGGGTCGCCGTTCTTCGCCACGAGACGGGGCACGTTCGCGATCGTCCAGCGCGCCATCTCGGCGCTGGTCTCCGGAGCGCGCTTGCGGCGCATCGCTTCGACGTCGGGCCAGCGCAACGGCATCGAAACGGGTGCGCCGTCGCGGGCCCGCACGCTGAACGGGGCGACGAATGTTTTGCCCTTGCCGACTTGCACGAAGTCGAGGTAGACCCGGCCCTTGGGCCGCTTCGCGAGCGCGCGCTCGAGCGTGGTGTCGCCGGGCGCCACGGCGTTGACGCGGTGCGCGATGAGCTGAGCGAAATTCTTGGCCATCTCGTAGTCGTAGCGCGGTTCGAGCGGGATCACGAGGTGCAGGCCGCTGCCGCCGGTCGTTTTCACCAACGGGTGCAGGCCGATGTCGGCGAGCTCCGCGCGGAAGCGCAGCGCGACCCGCGCCAAGGTCGCGATGCCGCATTCGTACGGGTCGAGATCGATGAGGATGAAGTCGGGCGTGTCGAGGGTCGGAACGTGCGAATACCAAACGTGCAGCACGATCGATCCGAGATTGGCAACATAGGCGAGGGTCGCTTCGTCGTCGCACACGACGAACTCGATGTGGTCGCGGCGCGTTGAGGCGTCGACGGCGACGGTGCGCACCCAAGGCGGCAAACCGCGCGGTTTCTCTTTCTCCCACCACGTCGGGCCGTCGATACCGTCGGGAAAGCGTTCGATCGTGAGCGGCCGGTCTTTGAGATAGGGCAAGATGTGCGGCGCCATCGTGCGATAGTAGCCGACCAGATCGCGCTTCGCGTACGCGTCGCGCGGGAACAAGATCTTCTCGGGGTTCGAGAGGACGACGCCGCGGCCGCCGATCTCGATGGTGGACTCGACGCGCTTGGGACTCACGCGTGTTCGCCGGCCGGCAATTCGCTCTCGCGCACGACGTCGCGCGCGGCCTTGTCGCCGCGCAAGCCGACGAACACCGCTTGGCGCAGCAGCGCGTCGCGCGTCCACTCCGCGAATTCGATCTCCGCCACGAGCTCCGGCTTGACCCAATGCGCCTTGGTGTTCGTCTTCGGTTTGACCGCGAACGGCACGGCCGACGTTTCGAGCGCCGCGAGCTGCTTGCCGAGCGCGCGCAATTTCGCTTCATCGAAACCCGTTCCCACGTGGCCCGCGTAGACGAGTTGCTCTCCGTCGTACACCCCGAGCAGGAGCGCACCGAAGGCGGTGCGGCTGCCGCGCGGTTCGGTCCAGCCGCCGAGCACGAACTCTTGCCGCCGCTTCACCTTAATTTTGACCCACTCGCGCGAGCGCGTCGAACGGTAGGGCGAGTCACGTTCCTTGCCGATGATGCCTTCGAGCTGCTCGCGCACGGCGAACGTGTACAGTTTTTTGCCCTCGCCGATGACGTGTTTGGAAAACATTACGCCCCGGTTGGGCAGGATGAGTTTTTCGAGCAAGGCTTTGCGGTCTTCGAGCGGTTCGCCGCGGATGTCGCGTCCGTCGGCGTAGAGACAGTCGAAGGCCACGAAGGTGACCGGTGTTTTCGACGGCTTCTTGTCGCCCGCAAAGCGCTTGTCGCGCGACTGCAGGGCTTGGAACGAGGAGCGGCCGCGGTCGTCGAGGATGCAGATTTCACCGTCGACGATGATCGGCAGCGAGCCGAACGCGTGGCCCAGTTCGGCTAGCTCCGCAAACTGTGCGAGCAGATCGTTGCCGCTGCGCGAGGTCAGCTTGACGTCGCCGTGCGCGTCGATGACGGCGATGGCGCGATAGCCGTCCCACTTGAACTCGAAGAGCCACCTCGGATCGTCGAAGGGCCCCGCGACGAGCGTCGCGAGCATCGGTTTGGGATCATCCGGCAGCGGCTCGATCCTCGCTTTGCGGACCGCGCGCTTCGCCTTCGACGGCGACGGCGCGGCGGCGCGGTCGCTGTGCCACTGCTTTTCCGTTTTGCGGCCGGCGGCGATGTCGGCCAGCGTCTTACCCGTCTTGGCGCTTTCGGGATGCTCGTCCACCGTCCAGGCGGGATCGACGAACTCGTCGCGGTCCTTGATGAGCAGCCAGGGCTCACCGCTCCCATCGCGCGAGTGCTTGATCTTGACCAGCGAGAATATGCCGTGCAGCTTCTTGCCGTCGAGGATGAACTTGATCTTGCCCGCGGCGATCTCGGCGACCGGATCGCTGCCTTCGGCCAGCCGGTACGTCCCCTCGTCCCACACGATGACTTCGCCCGCGCCGTAGTTGCCGTCGGGGATGATGCCCTCGAAGCTGCGATAGTCGAACGGATGGTCCTCGACGTGCATCGCCAGGCGCCGCTCTTTGGTGTCCAGCGACGGCCCTTTGGGAACCGCCCAAGAGGCGAGAACGCCGCCCGCTTCGAGCCGGAAATCGTAGTGCAGCCGGGTCGCGCGATGTTTCTGAATGACGAAGCGCAGCTTGCGCGACGCTCGCCGCGGCGCCCCCTTGGGCTCGGGCGTGTCGGCAAAATTGCGCTTGCGAACGTACTCTTTGAGCGGGTCGGATGTGCTCAGACGTGCCTCCATCGGGCCGCATCGCAACGGCGGCCTCGGCCGTTTTCGCGCGCAGCTTCCGTGTGCGAACCATTGTACCCATCCGTGTCACCCCGGCCCGCCCCGCGCATCGTCGCCGGTGTCCACCGGGCCGACCGCCACGCCCGGCAACCGCCGGTCGGCGTGCGGCTGAACGTAACCCGATGCCGCTGCGGCTACCGACGGCGGGCGCCCGCGTTCGCGCCGGATAAGATAGCGCCATCATCACGCGACGAACGAGCTCCGAGGCCGCCGGTCAGCGCGGCTTGGGCGGGCGGCGCACCCCCCCCGCTGCGCATCGACTCCGCTCAGATTGATGGCCGCCGACCGCATCGACGTTATCTACGCCGGCATCGGCGCCGCCCTCAGTTGCGGCGCCGCCGCCGTCGCCTTCCTGCGCTCGCGGGCCGCGCGCGGCTCCTCTTACGCCGAAGGTGTTTACCACATGACCGAGCGGTCACACCGGCGTTTCGCGGCGCTCAGCACGGCGTTCGGCGCCGGATTTCTGGCCGCGTCGCGCTGGCCGGGATTCGTCATCCCGCTCCTCGCCGTGTACACTCTGCTGCTCGTACTCTACGCCAGTTCGTTCGCACGCGGATTCTCCGGGGAGGACGATTAAAAAGAAACGGTTACGCCAGTTTTCCGTGGCGGCCCACCACCGCTGCTCCGGACGTTCCCCTAAGCCGCAGGTTTGAGCTGCCTTCCTGGCAGCTCAATCGAAGCGTTCGCACCGCAGCCCCAAGCGAATCTGGTCCATCTGCACTTGGTCCATTGGTCACTTAGGGGCCTCGTGCATTTAACTACAATTGTGAAACACCGATTCCGACGGCTGCTCGAGTATTTGCGACTGTACTTGGACCAAGACTGTCCGACAACAGCGGCAATACGGTGATGTTCCCGGGCGCCAACGGATTTCGGACCAATTAACCGGAAAAAGTCTCGCGCTAAACAAAATAGCCGCGGGTTGGACAATTATGTGGGCCACTATTAGTAATCATTTTGAATTCGTCGTCCTTTTGAGCCTCTGTTTGGCTTCCTGTTCGTTCCTCGCTTGGCTGGCGGCGCGCGTTGCGCAAGGAGCCGGAGCGAATCAGAACGCGCTCAATCTTTCTTTTGGTCCTTACAAGCTCGGCACGAGCAGCATCATCGTTGCTCTGTACTGCGTTGCAGTCGGATGTGGATTCGGTTTGCCGGCGTACTATATTTGGGCAAACCGACTCGCTGCCGATGACATGATAACGGTCGAGGGCACTTTCGACGCATTCCCTAAATGGCTTTGCATACAGCCCACGACGGCGTTTGCCGAGGGGGATACCTTCAGGCTTGCCTTGGCTCCGACCGGCGGCGACCATTCGTTTCTGATCATGGCGCCGGAACCGTATGAGCTTCCGCGTACGTTGTCAATTTCAATTGACGGGATCGGAAAGCTCGCTAACGTGATGTTGAGCGATAGCGGAACGACGTATCCACCCATCGAGATACAGAACAAGACCGCGCTGGTTCCAAAACTGCATCTCGCGACCACTAGCGAACTAGAAAAGCTACCCGGCTACACTGCCCACGAAGACATGAAGAATGTGCCTTCCGTCAGGCCATCTGTCGATCCACAACTCAGTCGACTGGCCCCTCCCATCGATGCATCTCCGCTAATCAGCACGGCGAACCACTAGCCATGCGCCGTATCGCATTTCTCGCCGCAATCTGCGGATTCGGAGCAGCGACGATCTTAGCGGGTAGTGCTCAAGAGGTTAAGCTCTTCGGCGGCGTGTTTCGCGTAAATCACAGCGGCAGCGATCCGCTTCCGTACTTAGGAGCACAGGTGTTTCTGTACCCGAAGGACGGCGGGGACCGCATCGGCCCGAGTGTTACCGACGCCAGCGGCCATTTCAGCTTTTATGACATTCCCGACGGAACATATCTTTTGCAGGTTCAAATAGAGGTCGATTATGAAGAGCGCGTGGCGTGGAGGCAAAGCGTTCGCGTTCCGAGCACCGTACGACCTATCGTGCTGCCGTGAGTGCTGGCTAGTGGCTAACTGAGCACGTCCATGTGCGCGACGTCGGGCGGCTCGGGCGAAGCCCGAACGCGAAAGGTCGACCCACTAGAATGTGTCGGGTTTACCCGACACAGCGGCTCGGGCGAAGCCCAAACGCGAAGGGTCGAGGAATCGACCCACCTAGCCAGTTTGGTCCGTACCCGTTAATGGGGAACCACGGAGTCTTCATTTCTTCACAACGGACCCGATTCAGGTGCGAGCTCGGCCGCGATCGCATCGAAGCCGCGGCCGCTAAGCGAACCAAAGATCGCGCATCGCGTCACATCGTCGCGCGGTAAAACGTGTTCCAGTACCACGAGCCCCAGAATCCCATGAGGATCGAGATCGCGATGAGCGCGCGCCACACCGGGCGCAGGCCGCCGCGCGCGGCGAGCGCCATGAGCACGAAGGCGAAGGCCTCGAAATCGAGCGCGTGACGCATCCCGAATTGAATGAACCCGTTGACGTAATACAAGAACGACGGGATCGCCGCGAGCACCGTCGCGCACCATAAAGAAACGACGAGCGGCAGCGGCCGCCGCGCGAAGAACGCCAAGAGCAGCGCCGGGCTGCTCCAAGTCAGCGCGACGCCGCTCTGCGTCGGCACGGCGTACGGCGGTAAAGCCTGAAATTCGGGCGCTTGCACGAAGAACGACCACAGTTGATACGGCACGTTCCGCAGCGCGAACGGCGAGCCGACCACATCGCCGACGTCGGCGTCCTGATGGAAGAAGATCGTGTGACCGCTGTCCCACGGCACGTGCCAGCGCACTTCGTTGTACGCCACCCACAGCGCGGCGAACGGCAGCCAGGTGAGGCCGGCCGGCAGCAGCGCGCGCAGGTTGCGTTTCTCGACCGCGAACCCGCACGTCAGCCAATACCCGAATGCCGGCAGCGTCAGCACGACCGTGAAGCGCGAGCCGCACGCCAACGCGAAAAAGAACGCCACGAGCCAGGCGCGGCCGCGGCCGGCCAGTTCAGCTAGCGCCAGCAACAGGAACGCCGCGCAGGCGACGTGTGCGACGTACCACACGTCGCCGAGCATCGCGCACCACATGAGATCGGTCCCGAGCAGCATGAACGCCGCCAGCCAATCGGCGTCGGCCGCGCTCACGCCCAGGTTGCGCGCGAGCTTCCATGCCGCGCCGGCGCCGATCCCCGCGAGCACGCACGCCAGCGTGGTCTGATTTGTCGAAAGGTGCCAGATCGCCACGAACGGCAGCAGCAACAGACCCGGCACCGGATCGTTCACGATGTACCGCCGGTCCTCGAACAGGACCGCGTCGATGTACGGGCCCGGCCAGTCGATCCAGATCCGGCCGTGCAGCAGCGCGTCGGCGAACAGCACATAGTTGTTGTACGGCGAGGAGCGTCCGTGCGCGAAGGCGGCCGTGATCGCGAAGCCGATGACGCCGACGATCCAGGCGCGGCGGGTATCGGCGCTCACGGCAGCGTCGCGAGGGCGGCGAACAAATGCGGCGCCGGCGTGAGCAAATTGTTTTCGCGCACGCGCAATCCGGACACCGCGAGCAGCGGCTCATCGCTGACAAAGATGATCGGCCGGTCCGCGATCCAGGCCGGGTAATACGTGGTGTAGTCCTCCGGCCAGCCGGTCACCACGATGCGTTTGCCCAGCCGGCCTTCGACGTACGCGGCATACGCCAGCGGCGTCGCGTACATCCAGGGCGCGACGATAATCGCGTCATTCGGCGTTTCGCGCACGATGCGCTCGATGAACGCTTGGGCCGAATCGTCGCCCGCGCTCGAAAACTCACCGCGATTCACGTAAACGTTGGCCGCCGCAACGAAGAGCAGCAGCCCGCCGACGACGGCCAGCAGGGCGCGCGGCGCGCGGGTCAGGCCGCCGCGCGAGAGCAGGTCGGCCCCTGCGCCCAAGAACAACCCGATCGCCCAGTACGACGGCAAATAGTACCGCTCGGGGTCGGATTCGGCCGGATAGGCGAGCACGAACAGCACCGGCAGGAGCGCGCCGGCCGCGATGCCGAGTGCCGCGAGCCGCGAGCGCCGAAACACGGCGACGAGACCAACGAGCGCGATGAGCATCGCGCCGCCGGCAAGGTCGCCGGCGGCGGTGCGGGCATAGCGCTCGGGCAGCTCGGCCAAGACCGTCGGATCGGCGAGTCGCGTCAGGGCGTGACCGGCCCCGAATTCGCCGCCGCCGACTTCGGCGCGGAAGCCGGCCCAGGTCGAGGGATGGTCGGCGTCCCAAAACGGGCGCCCCGGCGGCAGGCCCAGCGCCAGGGTCGGATCGCGCCGCTGCGCGTAGACCGCGGCGCTGCGTACGGGCAAATATGCGTAAGCGCCCGCCACGATCGCCGCCCCGAGAACGAGGGCCAACCCCGTCCGCCGCAGCGACGGCCGCCGCGCCAGCGCCGCCAGGACGATGCCGGGAACCACCAGCACCATGCCGCTATGGATCGCCAGCGCGAGCGCCGCCGCGACCGCCGACGCGGCCAAGGCGCGCGGCGACCCCGTCCGTCCCCAGCGCAGGGCCGCCCAGAAGCCGACACCGATCGCCGCCAACGCCAGCGGATGGACGTCGGCCCGCACGGCATGGTCCCAGGGAACGCGGGTGAAGGCGAAAACCAGTGCCGCACCGCCGGCGAGCACCGGCTCGACCGCGAGCTCGAGCAGCGCCCCGGCCAGGGCCAGCGCCGCCACGGACGTGCCGGCGGCCGACAAGAGATTCATCCGGTACGCCGGGTCGCCGAACGGCAGCGCGTGCGACCAGATCCAGCCGATGAGGACGTAGGCCGGAAACCCCGAGGGGTGGGCGATCCCCAAGATGTACGGGACGGTCTGCAATTCGCCGGTGTCCCAATAGTCGACGCCCGCGCGGAGCGAGGCGGCGTAGAGCGCGAAGGGCACGCCAAAAGCCAGCGCGCCGGCGCAGAACGAACGAAGGCGGTAGGTCAAGGGCGTGCAACTACGGCGATGATGCCATCCAGCCTTCCCCACGCACCGCGTGTCGTCATCGCCGAACAATTTGCCGAACAGGGGCTGGCGGTTCTCCGTGAGCACGGGATTACGATCGATTCCCAAGTTGGACGCGGCCGAGCCGAACTCGTCCACGCCCTCGCCGAGGCCGACGGCCTCATCGTCCGCTCGGAGACGCGGGTCGACCGCGACCTGCTGGCGGCGGGGCCGAAACTCACCGTCGTCGCGCGCGCCGGCGTGGGCGTCGATGCCATCGACGTCGACGCGGCGACCGACGCCGGGATCATCGTCCTCAACACGCCCGGCGCCAACACGATCGCGGCGACCGAACAAACCTTCGCGCTGATGCTTTCGCTGGCGCGGTTTACGCCGGCGGCCGTGCAGTCGCTGCGCGAGGGCAAGTGGGACCGCAAGCCGTTCATCGGCAGCGAACTCTTCGGCAAAACGCTGGGAATCGTGGGCCTAGGCCGGATCGGCGGCAATGTGGCGCTGCGGGCGCGAGCATTCGGCATGACGCTTCTCACTTACGATCCGTACATCAGCGCCGCGCGCGCCGAAGCCTTCGACACCAAGCTCGTCGACCTCGAAACATTGCTGCGCAGCGCCGACATCGTGACCCTGCACGTCCCGCTCACGCCCCAGACGCTGGGTATGATCGACGCGGCTCGACTCGCGCTGCTCCAGCCGCACGCGCTCATCGTGAACTGCGCGCGCGGCGGCGTGATCGTTGAACGAGACCTGCTCGCCGCACTCGATGCCGACGTGCTGGCCGGTGCCGCGATCGACGTCGTCGCGCAAGAGCCCCCGCCGCCCGACGGCACCGGCGCGCGACTGCAGCGCCATCCCAAGGTCTTCGCGACGCCGCATCTCGGCGGTTCGACACACGAAGCTCTCGCCCGCATCGCGACCGAACTCGCCGAAGACGTCGTACGCGTGCTGGTCGGCAGCCCGGCGAACGCGGCCGTCAACGCGCCGGTACCCGACGGACCAGAAGCCGCGCGCGTGCTGCCGTTTCTCGACGTCGCGTACCGGATTGGCCGCTTTTATCCGCAGTACGCGCAGCAAACACAGTTGCCGGCGTTCACGCTGACCCTTCAGGGCGATCTGGCCGACGTGCCGCCCGAGCCGTTGGTGCGGGCGTTCTTGTCGGGATTGCTGCAGACCACCACCGACCGGCGCGTTTCGGTCGTCAACGCGGATTCGATCGCGCGCGAACTCGGCGTGCATGTCGATGCGCGCGGCGAACGCGGCACGTCGATCTACGCGAGTTCCCTGCGCATCACCGGCGGCGGCACCTCGATCACCGGCACGTCGGTCAGCGGCGAGGCGCGGATCGTCGAAGCCGACGGCTACCAGATCGACGCGACCCCGATCGGCGCGATCCTTATCACCAAACACCGCGACGTCCCGGGCATGATCGGGAAAGTCGGCACGCTGCTGGGCCAGCAAAACGTCAACATCTCGACGATGCAAGTCTCGCGCAACGCGATCGGCGGCGACGCGATCATGGTGCTCTCGATCGACCGCCCGGCGGACGAAGAAACGCTCAACGCGCTGCGCACGATACCGGACATCAATTCGGTGCGTTCGCTGGCGATCTAAGTGCGGGTATACGTCGCGCGGCACGGCGAAACCACTTGGAATATGGCCGGGCGCTACCAAGGGCGGCGCGAGTCGGGGCTCACGGCGCTGGGTGTCCGCCAGGGATTCGCACTCGCGCAGGCATTCGCACAGCACGAGCCGCGACTCGAACGCATCGTCGCGAGCCCGCTCCTGCGTTGCAGTGCGACGGCGAAGTTCGTCGCTGATCGGCTCAACGTCAAACTCGAAACCGACGACCGGCTGCTCGAGATCGCTCACGGCACCTGGGACGGCCGCCTGCGCGAGGAGATCGCCGCCGACGATCCCGAGCGCTTTCGCGCCTGGAAGGAACGGCCCGGCAGCGTCGACTTCGAGGGCGGCGAGTCGCTGATCAATGTCCGCGCGCGCTGGCGGAACTTCGCGGCCGCGTTCGATCCCCCGGGGCCCTCGCTGGTGGTGACCCATGACGCGGTGGTGCGCGTCGCGATCCTCGACGCCCAGAACCGTTCGCTCGACGAGCTGTGGGACGTCAAGGTCGAAAACGCCGGTTTCGCGGAGTTCGAGGTTGCCGGCGCCGGCTGGACGCTGGTTCGCGAAAACGTCAACGCGCATCTCGACGGCGTGCGAGCGGTCATCGCGGGCCAAGCGCTATAATGTCGACGCTCCGGCATCGACAGGCCATCCCTTCGCCCCAACGCGCAGGCCGCCGGCCAGATTCACGCCGCGGAGCGCGATCCGGCCGCTCACCGGGCGTTTGAAGATGCCCGTCGTCACGGTGGCCCCGTTGGTATCGACCGAGCAAACCGCGGAGACGTTGACGTGCGAACATCACTCTCGAAGTCCCGGCACGATTGGCACCACCGTCGGGCGCGGGGCCGCGTGCGCAGCCGGCGGCGGCGCATGACGAAAAGTCGAATTCACCGGGGTCGCGAGCGGGACGAACGGCCGCGCGGCCCCGGGCGAGAGAACGCGGTCGACCGGCGCGATGAGCGACGCGGGCCGCCGGCGCGGTGCAGCCGCCCGCACCGGTAGCGGCACGCTCGCCGGCGCGAACGGGCCGGCCGGCGCCGGGACGGTTTCGGGCGGCGGCGTCGGCGCGGGCCGGAATTGCCCGAACGTGGTCGGCGGCAGCGACAGGGGAAACCGGTAGCTGTAAAACGTGAGCTGTTCGATCGCCGCGTCGGCGGCCACGGTCGCGCGCGCCGTGGCGAAGTAGGGCACCCACCAGCGCGCGTTGCTGCCGAAAGAAATCCGGCCCGCACCCGCATGCGAACCGGTCGTGAAATCGATCGCAAGCGGCAAGAAGCGGGCGCCGTCGATGATCACGGAGGTAATGTTGAAGGCGCTCGGCGTCTTCGGGATCGTGCGAAAAACGTAATCGAGATGATGTCCGTCCTTCTCCGTTTCGATCAACGCGAATCGGTAATCGGCGGGGCGCGGAGCAAGCAGCGCCAGTGTATACCGATTGCGCCGGCCGCGAAAAATCCGCACTTTTGGCGGGGTCAGGCGTTTGCCGTCGACGGTCAGCGTTTCGTCGCGCTCATCGTCACCGGCACGAAAGACGCGGTGCGTCTGTTCGAGGGTCCGCGATCCGGTTTGCGAGAGCGTGTAGTCGAAGGTGATGACGCTGGGCTCTTGGATCTTTTGGAGCGCTTTGGCATAGCGCGCGACGACCGTTGCGGGCGAGAGTGGCGCGGCTGCCGCGCTGGTGCCCGGACCTGCCGCGACGGCCCGGAACACCGACACGGTCGCGAACAGCGTGAGAAGCGCGATCACGCGAGCGCGTGGCGCATAGCGGCAAGCGCCGCTTCTGCCCCGGCGACGTTCTTGCCGCCCCCTTGGGCCTGCGCCGGAGCACCGCCGCCCTTACCGCCGACAAGCGGCGCGGCGACCCGGACCAAGTTGCCGGCGTGCACGCCGGCCTTGACCGCGTCGTCGCTTGCGCTCGCGAAGAGCGTCGCGGTTTCGCCGTCGACGCCGACGAGCGCGATCACGCCGCTGCGCAGCCGCGAGCGGATCGCTCCGGCGAGGGTCCGGATCGCCTGCGCATCGGCTTCGTGCACGACCGCGGCGACGAGCGTCGTGCCGTTGATCTGCTCGGCATGATCGACATATGCTTTGGCGTCTGCCGACGCCAGGCGCGCATTGATGTCGGCCAGCGATTTTTGAAGATCGCGCACGTCGCCTTGCAGCCGGTGGACGCGCGCCACGAGGTCGTCGGGTTTGGCCGACAACGTCGCGGCGAGTTCAGCGAGAACGTCCTGTTGCCGTTCGACGTAGGATTCGGCGGCCTTCGAGACCACCGCCTCGATGCGCCGCACGCCGCTGCCGATCGACGCTTCGCTGAGAATGACGAAGAGCCCGAGTTCGCCCGTGGTCACCGCGTGCGTTCCGCCGCAGAACTCGACCGCCGGTCCGGCTTTGACGACGCGGACGAGTTCGCCGTATTTTTCGCCGGCCATCGAAATCGCGCCGCTTTGCTGCGCTTCATCAAACGGCAGCTCTTGCGTTTCGAGCCGGAAATCGGCCCGGATGAGTTCATTGACCCGTTGGGTAACGGCGCGCCTTTGCGTTGCGCTCAACGCGCCGACCGGGCTGCGAAAGTCGAAGCGCATACGATCGGTGCCGACCCAGGAGCCGGCCTGCACCACATCCTCGCCAATCACGTCGCGCAAGGCGCGCTGCAGCAAATGCGCCGACGTGTGATGGCGCCGGATCTCCTCGCGCCAATCCGGGTCGACGCGCGTCTGGACCGCCGCCCCGACTCCGAACATCCCGCTCACGACGCGGCCGGTGTGCGCGATCGCGTCGCCGGCGTATTGCGTGTCGGTCACCTCGAAGGAGCCGTCCGCGCCGGCGATCGTCCCGCGGTCGCCGATCTGGCCGCCTTTTTCGGCGTAGAACGACGTGCGGTCGAGGATGAGCTGGCCGTGCATTCCCGCTTCGAGAACGTCGACGGGCGCGCCGTCCACGAGCATCGAGAGCACCGTGCCGGCCGCTTCGAGTCCGCCATAGCCCTCGAACGAGCTGCGCAGCGCGGGCAAATCAGCGATGTTGACGACCGCGCGTTTGGCCTTCGCGTCGGCGCGCGCACGCGCGCGCTGTTCGGCCATGTTGGCCTCGAAACCGGCCATGTCGGCGGTGACGCCGCGCTCGCCGGCGACCTCGCGCGTCAATTCCGAGGGGAAACCGCACGTGTCGTGCAGCCGGAACACGTCGTCGCCGTCGAGCCGTGCCGAACCATCGGCGAGCGCGGCCGAGATGAGCGTTTCGAGCAGCTCGGATCCGCGGTCGAGCGTGCGCACGAACGTTGCCTCTTCGAGCCGCAGCGCGTTTTGGACGTCGCCCAGCCGCTTGTCGAGGAAGGGATAGCCCGCGCGCAGCGACGCGGTCACCGCGCTCGCCATTTGGGCGAGAAACTCTTTTGGATAGCCCAAGAGCCGGCCGTTGCGAATGGCGCGCCGAATCAAAAAGCGTAAGACGTAGCCGCGGTCGGTGTTCGACGGATAGACACCGTCGGCGATTAGGAACGTGACGGCCCGCGCGTGGTCGGCGATGATGTTGCGCCGGATGCGCACCTCGCCCGCCGCCAGCGTCGTCGGGCCGACATCCGGCTGCGCGGCGATCAAATCGGTGAACAGGTCCGTCTCGTACATCGAGGCCTTGGCGTTGACGACCGCGAGGATGCGCTCGAAGCCGGCGCCCGTATCGATGTTTTTGCTCGGCAGTTCGGTCAGCGTTCCGTCCGCGGCGCGATCGAACTGCTGGAACACCAGATTCCATACTTCGACATACCGGTCGCCGCGATTGGGTCCCGTGTCGTCCGGCCCCGACGCATTCGCCGCACCGGTATCGTAAAAAATCTCCGAGCACGGACCGCACGGGCCGGTCGCACCCATCGTCCAAAAATTATCCTCATCCCAGCGCGAGATGCGGTCGGGTGCGAGGCCGATCTCGGTTTCCCATAGCCGCTGCGCTTCGTCGTCCGAAACGTGGACCGTGACGTACAGCTTGCTCGGATCGAGCTTGAGGACGGCGGTGAGGAATTCCCAGGCGAACCGGATCGCTTCGCGCTTGTAATAATCGCCGAAGCTGAAGTTGCCGAGCATCTCGAGGAAGGTGCCGTGGCGGCCCGTGCGGCCGACGTTCTCGATGTCGCTCTTGGCGCCGGCGACGCGCAGACAACGCTGGACGCTGACGGCGCGCGGCGCGGGCGGCGCGACTTCACCCAAAAACGCCGGCACGAATGGCTCCATCCCGGCGATCGTGAAGAGCGTCGTCGACAGCGCGTCGGGAATGAGACTCGCCGAAGCGACGTGCGCGTGCCCGCGTTGAACGAAGAAGTCGACAAACGCGGCGCGGAGTTCCTGGGACGTCATGGCAGCCCGACAATCTTCAAACCCCGACGGGAAAGGCCCTCGCCCTGGACATGCGCGGCGCGCCCGGCGACAACGTCGGCCGGCCGGACAGCCGACGGCCTTCAGCATTGCGGCCGCCGGCGGCGTCCCGCTCGGCGAGGTTCCGGTCTGCGGCGACCCGATCAACACGGCCCGCATGCGGGAGGACGTCCGGCGCGCTCGGTGCCGCGCAAGCGAAATCGCCCGGCGCCGCCTGATCGCGGATGACAAGCCGGTATGCCGAACGAAAAGCGGCTTGCCGCAAGCCGGTAGCCTGACATCCACACGGAGACTGCGCTGACCGCCTTCGTCAAGCCCCAAGTGAAAGCGGGCGCGCAGACGCTCAACGCTCGGTGGTATCGATCACCCGACGTCTTCGCCGCGGAGCGCGAACTCTTGTTCGCGCGCGGCTGGTCTTGTGTGGGACGGCTCGAGCAAATTCCGGCTCCGGGCGACTTCATGCTCGTCGACGTCGCCGGTGAAAGCATCATCGTGACCCGTGACGCCCGCGGCACCCTGCGCGCGTTTTTCAACGTGTGCCGCCATCGCGGGACGCGGGTCTGCAGCGCGGCGGAGGGCCGCTTTGGCGGCACTATCCAGTGCCCGTACCACGCTTGGACCTACGGTCTGGACGGCAAGCTGCTCGCCGCCCGCAACATGCACGATGTACCGGGTTTCGAGCGCGGCGCCTATCCGCTCGTACCGGCCGGCGTCGCCGACTGGGGCGGATTCGTATTCGTCAATCCATCCGCCGACGCACCGCCGTTCGCGCAGGAGTACGCGGCGCTCGTCGAGCGCTTCGGCGCCTGGGATTTGGCCAATCTGCGGGTGGCGCGCAGCGTCGACTATGATCTGGCTTGCAACTGGAAACTGATCTTTCAAAATTATTCGGAGTGCTATCACTGCCCGCTCGTGCACCCGCAACTCGACAAACTCTCGCCGTCGGACAGCGGCCGCAACGACTTGAATGAGGGCCCGATCCTGGGCGGCTATTCGGAGTTTCGCGAGCCGGGCATGCGCCTCACGACAACCGGCGCGAGCTCGCGCCCACCACTGGGAACCGTCACCGGCGCCGACTTGGAGCGGGCGTACTATTACACCGTTTTTCCGGGACTGCTGCTCAGTCTGCACGCCGACTATGTGATGGTCCATTTGGTGCGGCCGCTCGCACCGGATCGAACCGCGATAAGCTGCCGCTGGCTCTTCGATCCGCGCACCCTGGCGGCACCCGATTTCGATCCGTCCGACGTCGTCGATTTTTGGGATCTTACCAACCGGCAAGATTGGCACGTCAACGAGCTCACGCACCAAGGCATCGAATCGCGAGCGTATCGGCCCGGACCATACGCCAACATGGAAGGGCTGCTCGCGGCGTTCGACCGCCATTACCTCGCCCGCATGAGCGGCTGAGCCGGAACCAACCGGTCTCGCTGCGTTGGCGTCGGGCGCCGATTCCGGCCGGTAGCGTGCGCGTTGATCGTGCTTGGGGAGACGCGAACGGGACTACTGGGGCGCAAACTCGCTGTTTGGATACGCCTTGTCGAGCCAAATCGAAAGGTCGATTGCGTGAACGCCGGCCGGATGCAATTCGTCGCTGACGATCACCGAGTCGATCTTCTCGTAGTCTTTCATCATCGCGTAACCGAACTTGGGTATCCACGTGTCGTCCGGATACTTGGTTTGCCAATCGCGGAGGGCTTCTTCGGCCAAAATAAGCTTACGGCACATCCCCGCTGCGGCATCTTCGCTGGCATTTTCGGAGCGCGCGTCGACGTCGTAGATCACATTGCGCACGCCCA
The DNA here is from genome assembly GCA_003134035.1 of Candidatus Velthaea versatilis. Taxonomy (GTDB): domain Bacteria; phylum Vulcanimicrobiota; class Vulcanimicrobiia; order Vulcanimicrobiales; family Vulcanimicrobiaceae; genus Velthaea; species Velthaea versatilis. The sequence goes on along the minus strand of PLAE01000216.1, from coordinate 439 downwards.
GGATGCTAATTTTATAACGACCGAAGTATTCGTCCGCGGGCGCTTTTGCTTGCCGGTGAGCGATCGAACTCATCACGGGCGCAATGATCAGGACCGGAGCAAGAGTAGCGGCATCGGCGGCCGGCTCATCTGCAAAAGCGGCGTGCAACGGGGCGCCGGCAAAGAGCAGCATGAAAAACGCTGCGTTCATGAAGCGGTTCATATCGGGCTCGTGATCCTCGGCTTTCTTGTGACCTCAATCGGTCGTGGGCGCAAAGTCCTAACAGATTAACATTTGGTAAAGAAATAAGCAATGTTGTGACATTACAAACGAACTGCTGCTCATAACGCGTATACCGCGCGCAACTCCGCACCACCGTCGTCCACCGCGCAATGCCACGCACGTCGCCTACCGCGCGCAATACCACACACCGTCGCCTACCGCGCGCAACACCACACA
>PLAE01000019.1 GCA_003134035.1 Candidatus Velthaea versatilis | reverse complement strand
GCGTTGCCGAGATTGAACGCGCTTTGATTGAGCGTTGCAGCAAGATTCGGTGCCGACGCGGCCTCATTGACGACGCGCATTTGTGTAAGCGGTACCACCGCGAATCCGAAGCAGCCCCACACGAAGAGCGTTACGAACGCCCCGACTGCCGAATGACTCGTAAAAGCAAACGCGACGTTAACGAAAATGAGTGCAACGAAAACGGCGAGCAGGGACGGCATCAACCGCCAATCCGCAAGGCGCCCTCCGGTAAGGTTTCCGACCGTCAGGCCGACGCCGAAGACGAGTAATGCATAGGTAACGGCGTTCGGCTTGAGCCCGGTTACGGATTCGAGCAGCGGCGCGATGTAGGTAAACACGGCGAAGAGACTCGCCGAAGCCAGCACGCTCGTAAGCATGGCGAGCAGGACGTGCCGATTGCCGAGGACGCGTATCTCGCTCCTGAGGTTCGACGGTTTCATCGCAAGGGTCGACGGCAACCACGCGGCGATCGCGACCGCCGCGATGATGCCGACGACGACGATTGCGAGGAAGGCTGAGCGCCACCCGAGCGCATTGCCGAGCGCGGTTCCGAACGGGACGCCCAGCACGTTCGCAAGCGTGAGACCGCCGAACATCAGCGCGATCGCCGATGCCCGGCGATTCGGGGCAACGAGATCCGCTGCCACGACCGAGCCGATACCGAAAAATGCGCCGTGACAAAAAGCGGTGACGATGCGCGCGATCATGAGCACCGCATAATTCGGGGCAAGCCCGCACAGCACATTGCCCACCACGAAAAAGCCCACCATTGCTAGTAGCGCGGTCTTGCGCGGCACGCGAATTGAGGCAGCGGCGACGATCGGAGCCCCGATGACGACACCGAGCGCATATCCGGTGATCAAGAGGCCGGCTTGCGGGATGGTGACGCCGAGGTCGCGAGCGACGTCCGGCAACAAACCCATGATGACGAATTCGGTCGTCCCAATACAAAACGAAGCGAGCGCGAGGGCGACGAGTGCTACGGGCATGCGTGCATCATTACCTGAAATGTCGACGCTTGTGCCGACGACCGTAATCGTGTATTTCGCCCGTCGTTATCTGGCTACATCGATAGCAGCGAATCCGGACAGAACGAACATCAACGCGATGCTTGAGCGCTTCGGGATTCCTCGCTCACGATCCGGGGACGGATCTCCTTGCACCACGCATTGTGGGCTCGTAAGAACGCGAGGCGCCCGGCGCCGGTGAGATCGTTACCGGCGACCGCATGCAGCGTTGTCATCGCGGAGCTCTCGGGCTGGAGCAGGAGGAGCATCGGTGCGGCGTCGCCCATGCGCTCCCAAACGGCACGATACGGATCGTGCACCACGATGCCTGGTTCGCTCGCCAACGTCGCGGCGACGTCGGCGGCTGCGGCTGCAAACGTCATGCTCCGCAGGGTCAGGTGCGGAAGGCCATCCAACTCCGGCAAGCTCGGCTCGCCCTCGACGTCGCCGAGCGCGATCCAAGCGAAGCCATAACGTTCTCGTATCTGGTAGCTGCGCACGCGGGCGGCTTTCGGTGGGACTTGGCTCGGATGCGCGGGGATGAGGGTGCAGCTGCCGCTGCCCGAAGCGAAGCGCCAGCCATGATAGCGGCACACGATCTCGCTGCCGGCATGGGTGCCGATCGAGAGGCGGATGCCGCGATGCGGGCAGCGGTTCTCCCAGGCATTGAGCGCGCCGTCGTCCGCGCGCCAGAGCACGATCTCCTCATCGAGCAGCTGCACGAAGGCGATGTGGCGCGGCACGATCTCCTCGCTGCGGATGACGGGAAACCAGCGCGACGTCCCGTGCATGCTATGCCGGGAAGATGCCGGGCATGGCGATGAAGCCCGGGATCGCCTTCACCCGATCGGTCCAGCGCCGGATCGCCGGATAGGTGCGTAGTTCGATCCCGCCCTCCTCGGCGAGTATCACATCGGGAAAACAGGCGATGTCGGCGATCGTCGGCTGGTCGACGGTGCAGAGCCAGCTCCATCCCGCGTCCTCGTTGAACCACAGGTGTTCGTCGAGCACCGCGAGTTGCTCGTGCGCTCCACGGCGCGCTTCGTCAACGTCGATGTGGTGATAGAGCAGGCCGTCGTGCAGCCGCGCCGCCGACGCCGTCGGCGTCAGGGCGGCAGCAAACGCGAGCCACGTCGACACCTGGCTGGTGAGGCCGGCGTCGTTCTGCGGGTACCACCGGCCGGTCGGATCGTGCCGGCTCGCCAGATGCACGAGCACGTTCTGCGCGTCATCGACGATGGTGCCGTCGTCGACGATCACGGGCAGCTCGCCGCGCGGGCTGAGCGCGAGAAACTCCGGCGCGCGGTGCTGGCGCCGGGGATAGTACTCGACGTAGCGCTGCGTCCACGCAACCCCGAGCAGCGCGAGCAACAGGCGCGCCTTGTACGCATCGGAGCTGAGTTCGTAGTCATAGAGCTCGATCACGGGGCGATCGCACCGTAGCGCACCCCGTGGTCGAGCAGCCAGCGCCGATACGTGATCGAGGCGAGATCGGCGCGCACGGGCAGTTCACTTTTCAGATCGAGCGGTAATCGCCGGGGTCGTTGATTTTCGAGGATGCGCCGGTCTTGTCCGATGATCAATCGTTGGAACCACCGGCACGCCTCATCGGGGTCGCCGGCGTGCAAACTCATCACGAGCGTGTGCCCGACGCAGCGCTCCTCGTCAACCGGTTGCACGAACAACACGATCGTGTCCGAGCGGTCGGGCTCAACCGCGTTCGTCTTTTTGAGTAACACCGTATATGGCCGCAGGACGTGGAACAGATAGCCGACGTCCAAACTGCCCGTCGAGACCGGCGAGGACTGCGGTTGCAGAAAACGGCAATCGGTCACCAAGATCTCGTCTTCGTCGGTGACGCGTACCGTATACGGCAACACCTGCGGGCTCGACTCGACGCCGAGATAGCCGGTGTGCACGTACGGAAAGTGCGCGATGTCGAGGAAGTTCTCGACCAGCCGAAGCCCCGAGACGCGAATGCCGAACGATCCCGTCGAGATGACGTAGCGATCGGGCTCGGCGCTCTCCGGAAAATCGATCACGTCGCGCTGCGGCGTGCCCAGACACGTCCACACCAAGCCGTATTTGATGGAGGCCGGGAGCGTCTTCGACCCGTCGGCGTAGGCGATGCGCACGCCGGGAGCGGCATCGGTAACGGTCAGGTCGCGGCCGAAAAGGGTCGTCGTTATCTGATCCCATTGACGGACGGTCTCGAGTTCGGCGACGGCATGCCAGTCATCCCAGAGGATCGCCTCCGGAATCGGCGCCTCCATCAGTCGTTGCACGCGCACAGACCGATCGCGTCGATGAACGGGACGAGTCGCGCGGGCATCATGTTCGCAACGATAGGCCCGCGCCAGGGGTGCGTCAATAGACCAATTGATAGAGTACTCCGGCGCGAGGATCCGCAATGCTATCCCCATGAGCTCGCCGTCGAACGGATCGCCGCTGCTGCTGCGCGCTGGCCTCGTTCTCCCGATGACGCCCGGCAACGACGTTCTCATCGACGGCGGCGTACTCGTCGATGCGGCGGGACGGATCGGCGCGGTCGGCGACGGTGCCGAACTCGAGCGCCGCTATCCGCAAGCGGCGGTGCGGCACCTGCGCGATCGCCTGCTCATGCCGGGGTTGGTCAACACGCACTGCCATTCGGGCCTGCTCCGTGGGACGGCCGAAGGGCTGCCGGTGTGGGAGTGGCTGCAACGCTACATCGATCCGATGCACCGCGTGCTCGATGCGCACGAGGCCGAGGCGGCGTCCTTCCTGTGCTATGCGGAAGCGCTGCTCTCGGGCAGCACGACGATCGTGGACATGTGG
>PLAE01000172.1 GCA_003134035.1 Candidatus Velthaea versatilis | reverse complement strand
ATCGACTGATCGTCGTCGCCGACCACCGTGATGTTCTTGTGCTCGCCAGCGAGGATCGAGACGAGTTTGTACTGCGCGAAATTGACGTCTTGATACTCGTCAACCAGAACGTAGCGAAACTTCGATTGATAGCGCACGCGCGTGTCGGTGTCGGTTTCGAGTAACTCGATCGTGCGGCCGATGAGATCGTCGAAATCCAGGCCGTTCGATTCTTTGAGCCGGCGCTCGTACTCGCGATAGACGGTCGCGTAGCGTTCGCCGAGGAACGACGAATTCTTCGACTCGTACGTGTCGGGCGACCACAGATTGTTCTTCGCTTTCGAGATCTCGGCTAGCGCCGCACCCGGTGCGATCTGCCGCTCATCGTAATCGAGATCGTGCAGAATATCGCGCACGATCGCGCGTTGATCGGTATCGTCCATGATCGCGAAATTGGACGCGATTCCGATCTTGCGGCCGTCCCGGCGCAAAATGCGAACGCACATAGAATGGAAGGTACCGACCCACAAATCGCGGGCAACGTCGCCGACCATGCGCTCGAGCCGCGCCTTCATTTCGCCGGCGGCTTTGTTGGTGAACGTCACCGCCAAGATTCGATCCGGGAAGACGTTCTTGGTGTTGAGCAGGTACGCGATGCGGTGGGTAAGGACGCGGGTCTTTCCGGAACCCGCTCCGGCGAAGATCAGAACCGGACCATCCGTACATTCGACAGCAGCCCGCTGAACGTCATTAAGAAGTTCGCTCTCGACAATCATCGCAGTCTTCTTCGCCAAATGGGCCAATTTTGCCTATACGTGCGCCAGGGCACTGGAGAAAAGACCCGACTTACGCTCTTCCTAGGGGGCATTCCATCGACCTGGGACTTTGGCCCCGCTGCGGCCGGAAGCCGGACCGGGAATATGCCCGCCGGGCTTAGCGCACCGCTTGAAGCCGGTTTGCGGACGGTTTGGCAATCGCCATCGCGCCTAGGAGGTAGGCGAGTGTCGACTCGGCGCCCATGTTCGGATTGACGCCGTGTTCGTCGATCCCATCGCAGCAGCCGCCGTTCGAGACCAATGTCGCACCGGCCGAATTGGCCCCGAAGAACCAGCCAAAGGCGATCTCGGCTTCGCGCAGTCGCCTGGGATCGCCGGTGAACGCGTACGCGGCGAGCGACGCCTCGACCATTCCCGCAGCCTCGATCGGCTGCTGGCCGAATCGGGCCTTCACCCCGCCGCGCGGAAACCAGCCGGCATTGCCCACCGGCGTGAACGTATCGTCTTCGATCACGACCCGGGCATAAAACGCCAGCATCTCCAAGCCGATCCGGGTCAGCCGCGGCTCGCCGAGCGCTTCGCCACCGCGGATGAGCGCTTCGGGCAAACGGGCGTTGTCGTAGGTCATAACCGGCTCGCACCAAGTCCAGCCGGGCACCGACTGCGCGGCGAACGCCGCCTCGATCGGTGCGAGCGCCGCGCGCAAGGCCGTGCGCAACGCCATGCGGCTGGCCCGGGGCGCTTCGAGCGCGTGGACGATCCCGAGAGCCGCGTACGCGCGCGACCGCAAATGATCGAGGTCGTTCACGTGGGGCAGCGCCGCCTCGACTAAGCGCCCGGCGATTTGGCACCACGAATCGCGCGGCGCGAAACGCATGCAGTAGCCCAGACCCCACAGCGCGCGCCCGAACGAATCGGGCGTGCCACGCCGGTCCTGCCACGTGCGGTCGTAGCCCATGAAATTGTGAAACCAGCCGTCGTGCATCTGCGAATCATGCAAATACGCCAAATAGATGGTTACGAGGCGTTTACCGACCGCCTCGGTGCCCGGTCGCCGGCTTGCGTTGACGGCCACGATCAAGGCGCGCGCGATGTCGTCGGTACAGTACCCCGTCGCGCGGTTCGGAATATCGTGTGTCGCGTGCTGGATCATCCCCGTATCGTCCGTCATGGCAACGAGATGATCGAGCATCGGGTACGAATTTACGTTCATGCCGGCTCCCTGGTGCTCGACGTCGCCGCGTCGATTGTTTGGGCTCCCCCGCAAGCCCGTTCATCTTTTATTCGGCCGACGACCCACCGCAGTCCGACTCCGATCTGCATGTCGGGCTCAACCCCTCTCGGCTGAGTCGATGGAGTTGCAGGCGATCGTTTCACCTCGTCACACGGCGCGAACCAGGGGTGACTAAGCGGGTAGCGCGAACTCGGCCGTGCGCCCGCGCAACGAGCGATCGCGGCGCGGTGCGAGTTCCGTGAAGAGCCGGCCGTAGTCGTCGGCGACGTGCGGCCACGTCATCTGTCGCCCGAACTTGTACGCGCGGCGTTCCGTCGAGCGGCGCAGAGCGGGATCGTCGAGCAGAGCGGTGATGGTGTTCGAGATCGACGCGGCATCGCGAAAGCCGACCAAAAATCCGCGCCCGTGCGCCAGTAACTCTTCGGCGTAGAGATACGGTGTCGAGACGACGGCTTTGCCGCAGCCGACGGCATACGCAAGCGTGCCGCTGACAATCTGCACGGGGTTGAGGTACGGCGTGAGGTAGATGTCGGTTGCTTGCAGGTAATTGATAAGTTCGCTGAATGCGAGGTAATGATCGACGAGCCGGACGTTGTCGTGCAGGCCATACTCGATGATCGACGCCTGCAGCGACTCGCGATACGTTTCACCTTCGTTGCGGCGAATGACCGGATGCGTTTGTCCGAGGATCAAAAAAAGCGCTTCGGGATGCCCTTTGACGATTTCGCGCATCGCCTCGATCGCATATTCCAGACCCTTGCCGCGGTTGATCAAGCCGAACGTCGAAATGACCATGCGCGATCCGAGGCCGAAAGCCGCCTTTGGAATGTCGGTCGAGCCAAACGGCACATCGGGCACACCGTGATGGATAACCCGGATTTTCGAGGCGTCGACGCCGTACCGCCGAACGAGAATGTCCTGTCCCGTTTGCGACAGCACGACAACGGCGCTTGCCGAAGCACAAATCTTCCGCGCGACACGCAAGTGATTGAGAGAAGGTTCCGGCAACACCGTGTGCAGCGACACGATCACCGGTTTTGTGACAGCGGAAATCAAGTCGACGATCCACTCCCCGTCCTCACCGCCGAAGAGTCCGTACTCGTGTTGGATGTTGAGAACGTCGCACGGATCTGCATTGATGAAGCGCGCGACCGCTCCGTACGAGGACCGATCGTGCTGCGCGAGCCGGCCGATCACTTCGGGCGGGTAGACGCGGTCTTCGCCGCCCGGTTCGTCGATCGCGATGATCTTGCTCATGGTACCGAAGTACGCGTCATAACAGTCGACCACGTCCTTCATGAATGTCGCGATACCGCATTCACGCGGCGGAAACGATCCCAGAAAGAGCATCCGATGCGAAGTGTTCAAAAATCTTACCCCTGCGGCGGTCGGCAAAGCAAAGACGGTCGTAGACCGGCCTCAAAACTCGCCGAGGTCCATCCTGCTTGCCTGTAAGGTCTTACCCAAACGGATAGTTTCACAAACGACTTGTCAGCCTGCCGTGACGCGTGCGTTTTCCTCCACTTCAGAACCGGATGCAACATCGCCGCCGTGACCGATGACCGAACCGGTGCGCACGACGGCGTGCGCGCCGACCGTTGTTCGGCTCGCGATGATCGATCCGTCGATGCGTGCACCGTCTTCGACGGCCACGTCATCCCAGAGAACCGAATTGCGAATAGACGCTCCGGCGCCGATCGTGCAGCCGTCGCCAAGCACCACGTAGGGCCCAACGCGGGCGTCGGGTGCGATGCGCACACGATTGCCGATGAAAACCGGCGGGACGCAACTATTCGCTTCGCATGCGTTCGCGCCGGGGCCGTTGGTCCCTTGCCCGATGCCGAGCGGCATCGCTCCGTCGAAAACATTGTGATGTGCACTGAGGTAAGCCGCTGGGCTGCCGAGATCGATCCAGTAATCATCCGTCGTGTAGGCATACAAAGGCCGCGGACCCGCGACGATCAATGGAAACGTCTCGCGTTCGATCGAGACCATGCGGCCTGCTGGAATCAGATCGAGGACGGCGGGGTCAAGCAGGTACGTACCGGCGTTGATTTCGTTGGTCGGGGCCTCTTCGCGTTTTGGCTTTTCGACAAACGCGGTCACCTTGCCGTTGTTCTCATGGACGACGCACCCGAACGCAGAGGGATCCGCGACGCGGATGAGGTGCAGCACGCCCAGGCCGCGCTTCTCTTCGTGAACGGCGCGCATCTTCTTCAAGTCGAGGCTGGTGAGCACGTCGCCGTTGAGGACGAAGAACGGACCGGTGATGTACTGAGCGACATTTTTGATCGCGCCGGCCGTCCCCAGCGGTGTCTCTTCGATCACATACTTTATGGACAGACCCAAGCGCGCACCGTCGCCGAAGTACGAGCTGATCGCGGCGGGCAGATATCCGGCCGGCAGGATAACGTCGTCGATGCCTGCCTCCTTTAGCCGCACGAGGGTGCGCTCGAGGAAGGGGACGTTCATGATCGGCACCATTGGTTTGGGCGTCTCCAACGTCAACGGACGCAGTCGCGTCCCCTCTCCACCGACCAGGACCACTGCCTGCAAACCGAACTCCCTTCGAAATCAAAAAGATGGCGAGCCTTGAGCTTAGCCCGTATCCCGGAATACCCTATTTCGTAAAAACGACCACCCATCGCTGGCCGAAGTGCCAGGCGCTTGGCACCCTTACGGCAACTATGGTCGGCATGGAAGCGGACGGGAATCAGAAACGACGGTACGACTGGGCGGGCGTTCAGCAATACTTCGATGCGGGAAACGGATTTACGAAGTGCCAGCAAGCATTCGGCTTCTCTCATACGGCTTGGATCAAGGCGATTCGGCGGGGAAATCTGCGGATTCCCAGGCGGGTCGACCGCTTATCCGACCGTCGACGGCTGTCTGACTGGGCTGCGATTCAAAAATTTCATGACGACGGGCACTCGTATCTTGAGTGCCGGGCGCGCTTCGGCTTCGCTCCAGCTTCCTGGACGAAGGCAGTCCACCGCGGCGAGATAACGCCACGCAGTCGGGCCGAACCGTTGGCAAAGATTCTCGCGCGTTCACGAAGCCGAACGCCGATCAAGCGGCGCTTGATCGGGGCTGGTATACTAGTGAACGAATGCGATGACTGCGGGTTGAGCGAGTGGAGGGGTAAGCCCATATCCATCCAAATCGATCACCGGAACGGTGTTCGCGACGATCACCGAATAGAAAATCTGCGCATGCTTTGTCCGAACTGCCACAGCCAAACAGGAACGTTTGGCGCGCGAAATATCAAGAAAGTCGATCCCGGTTCGTCTAATGGTAGGACTGCGGCCTCTGAAGCCGCCTATCGTGGTTCGAGTCCATGACCGGGAGCCACGGCCCTATCGTCTAGAGGCCTAGGACGCCGCCCTCTCACGGCGGTAACACGGGTTCGAATCCCGTTGGGGCTACCAAGGAAACCCTGTGTTTACGGGGTTTTTTCTTCGCTGCGGCCGCCGGTCTACTTGAATGTCTACTTGCGAGCGCGCGATCGATGTGTTTTGATTATCGGATCAGTGTTGTCAGTGGGTCTCTCGGCGCTTCTTGCGGCGCTCGTGAACCTAGCGATACCTGGGACCGAGATTCTCGCGCGCGGCCACCCGAACACTTGCTGGATCTCGGCGCAGCGCCGGCGGCAGGCCGTTTATCACGTTCCCGCGCGACACGATTCGAACGGAAACCGCGTCATTGGCAAATACGTTGGTGCCGAAAAGGCACACGGCTAAGCCTCATAGGAAAGGACGACGCGGTCGGCGACATCCTGTTCGTACTGGATCCAGGTTAGCTCAGCCGTACCCGACCTCTCCCGTAATGGAAGCGGATCGAGTCCACGTTGCGCGGGTCCGGCTGTGTGGACGCCAAGGTTGGTGTATTGCGAACCATGGCACGGGCAGACAAATTTATGGAGTTCAGCACGCCAGTCATATCGGCAACCGAGATGCGGACAAATCGGACTGAATATGACGAAGCCCATGGTGACGACCGGATAATCTACTTTGTCCGGGCCGCTGAACAACTTGGGGCGCTTTGCGCGCATCGTTGCTTCATCGGCTCGAATCGCCCAGACAAACTCGTCACTGGTGGCCGCGGGAAGATATCCGTCTTGATCTTTGACCGCGAAGCTGACCTTAATCGGCTCCTGGGTCGCTTTTTCCAACTGCGCGAACTCTTGCGCGCTCAGGGGCGACCACTTCGCTGCCAGCGCGTCGCGCGATGGGACGAGCGATGTTACGACAGGTATCGCGATACCCAAACCGATCACTCCCCCGAGCGCGAGTGTTGCTTGTACCATGAACGTTCGGCGCGATTGCTCGGCCGGGGTTCCATCGTCTCTGTAGCTTTCCGCGTGCGACACTTTCATCACCCTCAATCCTACAAGATATGCGAGCGCTTCCGTGTTGTCGCCCCTACGGTTCACCGAGAGGACGGGTTCACGATGCTGCGCACGGCGGTTCATACCCGCGTCGCATGACTGCTCGATGATCGGCGCAATCCTCCGCAGAAGGCGCCGCCGGCGCGCTCTTCGCGCGAGGTTGGGTACAGTAACGATCATGAGAAGCAACAAAGCGCTGCACATTGCAGCCGTGGGTGCGCTGGCAATAACGGCGCTCTGGCCCAAACCGGCGAAGGCGCTCGATAACCCGCTAACGGTCAACCTGCGCGGGCCACGAAGCCATCTCGAAGTGGCCGCGGCGACGATCTTCGGTTCGGGGTCCACCGTCCTTGTCGACGTCACCCAGTACCGCGCGGTCTTGAAAGGCGCAGCAGTCACGCTCGACACTGGGACTTGTGCGAGTCCCGGTTCAATCGCGTATCGGCTGTCTCACTTTACGAAGAACGCATCGATCACCGAGTTGCCGCACTCCCTTTCCGAGGTGGCCGCCCATGCGCGCTCGATGACCATTCTTCAAACCGCGAGCTCAAGGTCAGCGACCTTAGCTTGCGGCAAAGTCATCGATTGAAGCTTACCATCAAAGCTGCCGCGGCCTGCCCACCCCGCATCGCCGGCTCGGCGCGGGCGTGGGCGCGGTAGGGCCGTTGGGTGCCAAAAGTCAGCGCACCGCGGCACGGGCGTGGCTTGTGCGCATCGCCTGTAAAACTTCGCCACGATCCTCGTCGCGGGTGTTCACGCTTACCACGATGCCGCCAGCATCGATGTCGTGCTCGATTTTCTCTGCGTCGTCCCTTGGCACGCCGAGTCCGACGAGAGCACCGAGCACGCTGCCCGCCGCGACACCCGCTCCGCCGCCGGCTAAGGCCATCGCCGCCGGACCAGCTACGAAAAGCGGCGCCGCGATCCCGCCCGTTGCGACCGTTGCCGTCAGCGCACCCGTCCCGGCGACGCTGGCGACGATCGCTCCGATCGTACCACCGAGCACGCCTCGGCCGCCGCGCCTTTCGCGACCATTGGCGCCCTGCCGTTCGCCTGGCGCGGAGCCATGCGAAAACCGCCGTTGCGTTTCGCCGCTCATAATGATGTTGATATCGTGCTGCGGATATCCCAGCCCGATGAGCGAGTCAACCGCCTTATTTTCCTCTGCCGCGTGATAGAACGTCCCACTTGTCAATCGACTCATTTAATTTGCCTCCATACATAGATTTTCCGAAATCGGTTTATGGAATCTTACGTGGGAAAGCGAGCGTCAAGAATACTCGGTCGCTTTTGCAACTTGTGTCCAAACGTGCGAACAGCTTCGTCGCGCTTTCCCTAACAATTTTCCGTCGTATTGCCGCCGCCGGGTCGTGCAGTCTTCCACTTGTAAAATCGCTACAGGTTTCCGCCTCGTCAACGAGCGCACGCCGCGACAATGATGCCGCGATTACGGCGCGAAACCGCGCGCTCAAGCGCGCCCGAAAAAAAACATCAACGAGCCGGATAACGACCGTCTCCGTTGCCACCGCGGCTTGGGAACGTCCCGGCAAGAACGGATTTCGCCGAGTCTAAAACGACGCCAAGCCCATCCGGATCGCCCCTGAGCAACGCCGAACTAAGGTTCCTCGCCTGCTCAAAGCTGATGTGCGGCGGGATGATCGACATATTGGGGTCGACCCACGCTTCCACGAGCGCGGGCCGGTCGGCCGACAAGACCCGTTCCCAAGCGGCGGCGACGTCTTCGCGCCGGTCGACGCGCACGCCGACGAAGCCGAGCATCTCAGCATACTTCGCATACGGAAAGTCCGGCAAACTCTGTGAGGCCTCGAACTTCGGATCACCCGATTCGATCCGCATTTCCCACGTTACTTGATTAAGGTCGCGGTTATTCAGAACGAGGATCACCATGCGCGGGTCGCTCCATTGCCGCCAGTATTTCTGGATCGTGATCATTTCAGCGAGCCCATTCATCTGCATCGCGCCGTCGCCCGTCAATGCGATGGCGATGCGGTCGGGAAACGCGAATTTCGCGGCGATTGCGTAAGGCACCGCCGGGCCCATCGTTGCGAGGCTTCCAGACAGCGAAAACTTCATTCCGCTACGCATCTGCAAATGTCGCGCCAGCCAGTTCGTCGCCGTTCCGGCATCACCTGAAACGATGCAGCGGTCGGGCAACCGAGGCGAGAGTTCCGTGAACAAGACCTCGGGATTGAGCTGACCGCTTTCACCATCAATTGCCGCGCGGCTCGCGTTGACGTCAGCCCATTGCTCGCGGTTTCGCGCGATCGTATCGCGCCACGACGTATCCGTCTTCTGTTCGAGCAATGGCAGGAGCGCGCGCAGCGTATCCGCCGCGTCGCCGGTGAGATTGATGTCCATTGGGTAGCGCAAACCGAGATTGGCGCCGTCGATATCGATCTGCACGCCGCGCGCCTGATCTTCTTTGGGCAGGAACTGATCGTATGGAAACGTGGAGCCAACCATTAGGAGCGTGTCGCATTCGCTCATCATGTCGGAGCTGGGTCGCGTTCCGAGCAATCCGATGTCTCCGGTGACCCACGGCAGGTCGTCGGGCAGGACCGCTTTACCGAGCAATGCCTTAGCGCAACCTGCCTGCAGCCGGTCGGCGACGGCAATGACCTCGTCGACCGCATTGGCGGCTCCGGCGCCGACAAGCATTGCGACGCGGGATCCGGCGTTGAGGATCTCTGCGGCGCGACGCAGATCCTGATCGGCCGGTACGATCCGCGGCACTTGATAGCCGACGCCGCTGTGCGACATGTTTGCCTCGTGCGGTGGACGCGGGACGGCAACGAGTTCTTGGACGTCTTTGGGAACGATGATGCAAGTAACCGCGCGCGACGCTTTGGCGATGCGCAGCGCGCGATCGACAACGTGCCGCATCGCGAGCGGACTCGTGACCGTTTGGCAATACGCGGAGGCGACGTCCTTGAATAGCGCGTTCAGATCGACCTCCTGCTGGTAGCTCGCCCCGATTGCGCTTGTGGCAGCTTGACCGACGATCGCCACGACGGGCATGTGATCGCCTTTCGCATCATACAAGCCATTGAGCAAATGAATGGCGCCCGGGCCGGACGTGGCCATGCAAACGCCGACTTCACCCGTAAATTTGGCGTGCGCGGTCGCCATGAATGCTGCCTGTTCCTCATGACGGACCTGCACGAGTTCGATCCGGCCATGCGTTCGATTCAGAGCGCCCATCAAACCGTTGATGCCGTCGCCCGGATAACCGAAAATACGTTTGACGCCCCAGGCGCTCAGACGTTCGAAAAGAAAATCACTGACTGTCGCCGCCATGCTGCTTCCCCTTGCTCCCGCTCCGCACTTTGCTCGCGCACGGGATGCTCTACAAGTAGTACCGTCAGAAGCGGATGCCAAAACGCGCTCGGCCGGTGTTGCGACATTTCGTACAACATGACCTCAGCTTATCACGTGACGAACGCGAACTTCGATTCGCCGAACATGACTGCACGATGACTGCCGCCTCGGTCTGCTTTCGTCAGCGCTGTCGTTGTGATAAAATCCTTAAGTTGCTTTACCCTACTGATATCGACAAAAGGAGGCCTTCGGGTAGCGGCAAGTCGACGTTGTTGCGTGCGCTCGCGGGCATCTGGCCCTTCGCGCGCGGAAGCATCGCACTACCCCAGCGATGCATGTTCCTTCCGCAACGCCCGTATATGCCGGTGGGCACGTTGCGTCACGCCGTCGTTTATCCGGCTGGTCCCGACGATGTCGCCGACCGCGATGTCAACGCCGCGCTGGTAGCGGTCGGCCTCGAGCAATTGGCGGACCAGCTCGATGCCATCGACGACTGGGCGCTGCGGCTCTCGGGCGGCGAGCAGCAGCGTCTCGCACTCGCGCGTGTTTTGATCGTGAAACCCGCGTGGCTGTTCCTTGACGAAGCGTTGTCGGCAGTGGATGAATCGTCAGCGGCTGCACTCAGCCCGAGGACCACGGATACCATGCCAGCGCCGAGGCGGTCGCCGAGTGGGCGCCATTTATTGCCGAAGACCAGCGGCGAGCGTTAGCAGCCGCCAGGCGCGACAAACGACCGGACGCCCTGCTTCCTGATAGCCACTTCGTGAACTAGCGAAGAGATCGGGCGCGAAACACGCCTGTCTCAAATCAGGAGTCGACGTGACTCGACTGCGCTGCCGTGTACCGAGCAACAATGTTTACCGGCAGCGGCCGCCGCTGCGCAGCGATACGAAATCCGCACACGTTTGTGCGCTCAACGTGCCGCTTATCGACGGCGCGTCTTCTAATGACGTCGGCCCGACGGGAGGGCGTGACGGAGATCAGGCAATCCACGAAAAGAAGCGATCCCGTCGCACCCTCGAGAAGCGTCTGTCTTTGCACGATCAGAAGCTCGAGGCCGACGACGGGATATCCTTCACCGGGTGTTAGACGGACGGATGAGCGAACCAGTCCTTCACGCGCTCCCACCAAGAATCGACATTCTGCGCCGCCGACGACGGCGTCGCATCAATTTCAGCTTGGAGTTTCTTTGCGTCCTGGGCATGCGGACCGGATGCGGCATAAGCCGCCAGGGCTTGCGAGGCTTCGTGCAGATCTGCCGTTGCTGCTTGGTTATTTTTAGCGTTGAGAGCAACGCGCGCAAGAGCGAGATCCTCGCGGGCGGTCAGTAGCGGAAGATCCGTCGCTACGGACACAGCAACAAGATTGGTGCCGATGGCGGCTAGCGAGTCTTCGGCCGCCTGATCGTTCTTATTTCGAATGGCGATCTTCGCGGCGTTGAGGCGGCTATTGGTTTTATCGAGGTCAACTGCTAGATAGGTCACCTGTCCGACATTCGAATTTACCGTTATCGGCAATGGCGTGCTCTTGGAATTCGCGGCGTTTGCGGAAGTCGTTCCGTTCGTCTTCGCCGTGGTCGTCTTCTTTCCGACGGTGGACAAGTATTCGGTATCGTCTAAATCCGCGTAGAGCGGCACGACCATTGATGCCCCATCGGCTTTCGCTTGTTGGGCCAACTTCGATCGAACCGTCATGGCGTCATCGATATCTTTGTTCGCCGCATTGTCGTCGTTCTTTTGCAATGCTTGATCGGCATGGTCAGCGTCCTGCAGTAACTGGCTACCCAGCTGCGTCATCTGTTGTTCATCGTGGACGGTCGGGGTCGGCGCCGTGGCAGCTGCGGCTATCAGGGTCTGGGACGCGAAGACGCCTACAAGCGTCGCGATTTGGAAAGTCTTCACTACGTACTCCTCGGGAGTTTAATCGCCGTCACTCCAAGCCGTGTGGCGGCGGCTTGCTCGGCGAGGCCAAAAATTGCTGGGCGACCGCGTCAGTCCGTCGCTGCGCGCGAGATTCGTCTGCGCGGTACACTCGCACGGATACCACATGACTATAACGAATCTCGGGAGAATCTCAGTTCCGATATATGCCGCGTTCCAAACGGACTCGCTGAATGGTTGCGCTTGCAAACGACGCAAAAAACCGCGGACCGCTATGCTGCTCACCATGAGGTGACTTGTGGGTCCATTACAGAACGGGCGGTTGTGCGTCGTTAACATTTACTCGTCTACGGAAGACGAATGAGCAGATAGGTGAGTCTGAGCACTCGCGACAACGGGTACGCCGATCGTGATAAGGAAAATCGGTAGCTCCATTACCCTCGTCATCCGTTCCGTAAACATCCGGTTCATCGCTGGCAGAGCATCGGTTAAGGAGAAACAGCTTCCACACCATTCTGCGACACGCAGATGACTGGCAAGTGACTGGGGACGGTGAGCCGGCTCTCGCCTTGGCGCGCGTCGACCGGCGCTTCTACACGCGCATCGTCAGAATCGCGACATCGTCGCGCGGCCGGCTTTGCCCGAACAGCGAATCGAAAATTGCAGCCGCCGGATCGGTCGCATCACGATGCTGCTTAGCCGCAGCGACCAGCATGGATTCGCCGCGCAGCGCATCGAGCTCATCCTCGATCGCGCCGTCCGTATACAGCACCACGACCGAACCCCGGTCGAGCGCGCGTTCGAACGATGAAAGTTCGGGATCGTCGACGACGCCGAGCGGCGCTCCGCCGTACCTCATCGCGCACGCGCCGGACCCAGCGGCCACGATCGGCGGCGGATGACCGGCGGTCGCATAAACGAGTTGCATCCTGCCCGGATCGAAGACGCAGCAAACCGCCGTAACCATTCCCGCCGACTGCGAGGTAAGGAGCCGGTTTGCCGTGCTTAGAATGCTCGCGGGGTCGTCCGCCCGGATCGCGGCGCCGAGAATCGCCTGACGCGCGCGGTTCATAATCACAGCCGCATCGAGCCCGTGACCGGCTACGTCACCGACGAGCAGGAAAATCCGGCCGTCGCGCAATTCCAGGGCTTCGTACCAATCGCCGCCGACCTGTCGCTCGAGCGCCGCCGGAACGTAGATCGCGCTAAGATCAACGCCCGCGATCGGCGGCAGCTGGTCCGGGATGAGCGCGGTTTGAAGGAGCGTCGTTACGCGCCGTTCCTCGTCATACAAGACCGTCTGCCGAAGCTCGCGCCGCGCGGCTGCGGCCCGCGCTTCCAGCAGCGTCGCCAGTAGCGCGGCAGCAGCCAGAACGGTCCCGAGCAGAATCTGGCGCAAAAGCGTTTGCCGCTGAACATCGGATGCGCTCGCGACGTCGTTGAGCAAAGTCCCCAAACGATGGTCGTCGGCCGCCATCCGAGCCGCGAGCTCGGTGTCCGGGTTACGCAGCAAGCCGGCAGCCTGCGGACCGCGGCGATGCCCGTCGACGATCGGCGAGCCGACCGCCTCCGTCCAGCGCCGGTACGTGCGCACTTCATCCGCGATGAGTTGCGGCGCGTGTTGACGGCCGTCCAAACCGTCTAGCTCCGCGGCCGAGGTACGCGCGAGCGCCGTAAACGCCACATGATTCCGGTGATAGACTTCGGCGAAAAACGGATCGTCGGTCGCCGCGAACCCGCGAACGGCATCTTCCATTGCGAGGAACAACCGCATGACGTCGTTGCGGCCGTTTTGAGCGATTCGGATCTCATGCTGCAGCTGGAAAGCGCGGGACGAGGAACTGTAGATCCAGAGGCTGCCGACGGCGAGCGGAAGAATCGCCAGGGCGACGAGCCCAACGCGAACCAACAGTGAGACCAGGGAGCTCTGCTTGGAACCCCGGCCATTCACGGGCTCAAGAAGATTGACGAATGCCGATGAAGGCAGCGAGGCCGGTGCGCAGGCCGGTCAGCGTGTCCGAGCCGAGCAAAGAGATGAAGCGTTCTTCGATCTCCTCGATGATCTCAAGCATGTCCAACATCAGTCGCTGACCCGCATCGGTCAGCATCAGGATCCGCGCGCGCGCATCCTTCTCGTCGACGTGGCGCGTGATATACCCCATCTTCTCGAGCTCATCCGCTAACAAGCCCATCGCTTGTTTCGTCAGTTGAGCGCGGTCCGCTACCTCGCTGATGCTGTTCCCCTCGAAGTCGAGGTGGATCAGCAGCGTGTTGTGGGCTAAGCGAATATCCCCGTAACCACGCGCCTGCAATTCTTCTTCAACCAGGGCGTTGAGGCACCGGGTCGCGCGGATGAGCAGTTGCCGCAGATTGCGGCTCCGCGCCTCGGCAAGCCGCCGGCTGCGGCTTGACAAAGTGAGCTTGCTCTCTAGCACGGCTACTCCTTTCCCAATATTCATATAGACAATCGTATTTACTATACCTTTGGAACCTGCGCACCAATAAGCACCGGGTTACGGAATGCTTACACGCTTCCAGCATCAGACATTGGCTGCCGCCGACAGGATTTCGGACGACACTCCAGACGCTTCCTTGCGTGGAACCGTTTCATAATCGGGTATTACTACTTTCGTGGATTCATCAGAACTTGCGGCGGCGACTGCGGGCGCGCGGCGATGAACATCGGACGCGACCGACGCGGCAGACCTTTCACGGCCAGACGTGGGGATCGCACCAGATACTTCGACAGCGCCGATGCGGCGCTCGAACCGGACCTCGGCCGGCCAGGCAACGGGCTGGATTTCAAGCGCGACGACGCTCGGCGCTATGCGGTTTGAGCGTAACGCGCCGGCAAAGCGCGTCGTCATCCTGGGCGCGGGCTTTGCCGGTATCTCGCTCGCTCGCCGGCTCGAGCAACGCCGCGATCTTGATGTCACCGTCATTGACCGCAATGACTACACACTCTTCACGCCAATGCTGCCCGAAGTCGCGTCGGGTAGTATCGAACCGCGACACATCGCCCAACCGCTGCGCGTGGCTCTGCGACGGGCGAGGTTCATCATCGGTGCTGTGACCGACGTCGACCTCGCGCAGCGCGCGGTCTCGCTCGAGGGGACCCTCGACGGCACGCCGCGCCGCGTGGCATTCGATTCGCTGGTGATCGCGCTCGGCGCGGCCACGTCAACGCACGGCATTCCAGGCGCGGACGATCACAGCTTCGCGCTTAAAACCGTCAAGGATGCGACGGCCTTGCGCAGTCACATTATTCGCATGCTCGAAACCGCGGTTTCGACGGACGACTGCGAGGATCGCCAGCGCGCGTTGACCTTCGTCGTCGTCGGCGGCGGCTTCACCGGCGTCGAAGCGGCGGGTGAATTACGCGGGTATCTGCGCTCGGTGCGACGCTTCTATCCCGGCATACGGAGTCGAGAGATTCGACTTGTCCTTGTCGGCGGGGCACCGCGTCTGCTCGAACAACTGCCCAAACGATTCGGCTCACGGGCGCAGCGGATATTCGCGCGGCGCAAGATTGAGGTCGTGCTCAACGACGACGTGGCTGCGGTCGACGCCGGCGGCCTGACGCTCAAATCGGGCCAGCGCTACGAGTCGCGGACCGTCGTTTGGAGCGCGGGCGTGCGGCCGGCACCGCTCATCGAAAAGCTCGCGATCGACCAGTCGGCACACCATGCTGTGGTCGTGAATCCAGATTTTTCGGTTCCGGGTCACGCGGGTGTCTGGGCCATCGGCGACTGCGCGCAGATTCCCAAGCGCCGCGGGGGGTTCTATCCGCAGACCGCGCAAGATGCCGTGCGCGAAGGCCCGCTGTTGGCGCACAACATCGTCGCGGCACTTCGCGGGCGCCCAACGCGCACGTTCCATTATCGCTCTCCGGGCATGATGGCGTCGTTGGGCCAGCGGGAAGGGCTCGCGGATCTGGGGCCCGGCGTGCTGCTCGACGGCATGCCGGCTTGGCTGTTGTGGCGCGCCTATTACCTCACGCATTTACCAGGTGCCGCGCGCAAGCTGCACGTGGCGCTGGACTGGACCATCGGGTTCTTCTTCCAAGGAGATATTGCGAGCATCACATGACTTTGAAGAATAAGGTTGCCATCATCACCGGCGGCGCCACCGGCATCGGCCGCGCCATCGCCACGCATTTCGCGCGCGAAGGAGCGGCGGTGGTCATCGACTACGTGGGCAAAAGCGAACACGCTGACGACTTGGCCCACGCCTTCGACGTGGCCGGTGCGGAAGTTGTCGCGATCGCCGCCGACGTGAGCGACGAAGCTCAAGTCGAAATGCTTGTTGCGGAGACAATCAAAAAGTTCGGCAAGCTCGACATCATGGTCAACAATGCCGGAATCGAACATCGCTACCCGTTTCTTGAAACGCCGCGTGCGGAATGGGACCGCGTGATCGCCGTCAACCTCACCGGGCCGTATTTGTGCAGTCAGCATGCGGCCAAAGCGATGGTCGCGCAAGGCGGCGGTGGACGCATCGTCAACGTCTCCTCGGTCCACGAAGATCTGCCGATGCCGACGAACAGCCCGTATTGCGCCGCCAAAGGCGGTTTGCGTATGCTCATGCGCACGATCGCCGTCGAGCTTGCGCCGCACAACATCACGGTGAACAACGTCGCCCCGGGTGCCATCGCGACACCCATGGACCACGCGATCGAGCACGATCCAACGAAACTTGATGAGCTGCTGGCCGAGATCCCGCTACGCCGGATGGGAACCCCGCAAGACGTCGCTGAGGTGTGCGCGTTCCTTGCGTCGGACGCGGCTTCGTACACAACGGGTTCCACCTACTTCGTCGACGGCGGAATGATTCGGCATGCCGGCCGGCTATAAATTACCGCGCTTTGCCCGCTCCGGAACGCTGCGGCCGCGGCGATGCCGCCAACGGAGGAAAATCCGCTAATGCCCCTTGGAGTCGGGGAGCAAACCGGGACCGGCGAAACACTCGCCGAGTATGTCGTACCCGACGATCAAATAGGCCATGGGCAGCACGCTTGGTGCCCCGAAGGCCTGCATCACGATCAAAGCTTCGGGCGCAATCGAGTGCATTTTGGGTAATCGAACTCCAGCAGGAGACGTGAGAAACATGCCTTTTGAAGCACGGCGAATCGGAGTCAGTGAGTTCACGACCTGGCCTTGGCGCTTCGAGCACGACGTCGCGGAATATGCTCGGCACGGCATCGGTTTCATCGAGATCACTGAAGCCAAACTCCACGCGACGGAGTATGCCGAACAGCTCGCGAGCATTGCTGCCGCCGGCCTGACGGTCAGTTCGGTGCAAGCCACGATCCACGGGCTGTACCCGACGAAACTCCAGCCCGACGTCGCGCGATTGGCGCGCACGAGCCGGCGGCCGAGCTGAGCGCCGCTCGATGAACCTACCGACCCGGATCTACGATTTGAGCCAGCCCGTTTTCGCGAACTGTCCGCAATACCCGGACGACAACCCGCGGCCAGTGCAGGTCCGGCTGTTCTACCATCAGGCCATCCAGGGCGTCAACAAAGAGATCGTCGAGTTGAGCACGCATACCGGGACGCATTGCGACGCGCCGCGGCATTTCTTCAACGACGGCGCCACGATCGACGAAGTACCCCTCGAGACGTACGTGGGTCCCGCAACAATCATCGACCTTCGCGGAAAGGCGCCGGGCACTTCGATCGGCCGCGAGGATCTCGAAAAAACGGCTTTCGCGGCGCATGACATCGTGCTTTTGAACACCGGTTGGGGCCACCAGCGCGCGCTGACCAAGACGTTCCTAACCCAGTGGCCGTATCTGGACGGCGACGGAGCGCAATATCTGGTCGCGAGCGGCGTCAAAGGAGTTGGCATCGACGCGGTCAGCATGGGCGGCTACGCCGATCCGCGGAAAACGAACCCGGCTCACGAGGTCTTGTTGGGCGCCGGGAAATTCATCGTCGAAGAGCTGTACTTTCCGGACGACGTCATGGACGGCCGCAAGCGACTGTTCTGCGCGGCACCGGTCAAACTGCGGGGCTGCGGCGGCGGCTGGACGCGCGCGATGCTCTGGGACGTCGATTGATGGCCGGGCACGATTCTGGGCTGAATGAGGACGGTGATCGTGCAGCGACGCAGCAGATCGAACCGCCATTCGCGCCGCCCACTGCCCGTCTCGAGCGAAACTTCGCGTTGGCAGACCGCGACATTCGCGAAGGCCGTTTTCAACGTTGGTTGGCACTCATCGCCGGGGCGTCGAGCGCGCTGAGCGGCCTTGAAGTCACCTACGAACACTATCGCGGCGGTTACAGCCGGCGCATCATGTACACGCCGCTGGTCTTGAGCTCAGCACTGGCCGCTAGCGGCGTTGCGGCCTTCGTCAGCCCGCGTGCCGCGAAAACCCTGTTGCCCTTCGTATCGGTAATGACGCTCGCCGACTGCGGCATCGGCTTTTATTTTCACGTCCGCGGAATCGCGCGCAAACCCGGCGGCTGGCGACTGCCGATCACCAACATGGTGATGGGGCCGCCAGTCTTCGCGCCGCTCTTGTTCGGCACGAGCGCGTATCTCGGTCTGATCGCGTCGTTTCTGCGCCGATCCGACTCGCCGGGCAACGGCGCGTTGCCGCTGCCCACGCATAGCGCTCACTGGGCGCACGCGTTCGTCCATGGACACGAGCCGATCGATTGGCGGCAAGATCTGCGCGAAGGGCGCTTCGGGGGGCAGATGGCCCTCGCCGCCGCAATCTCCGCCGCGCTCAGCGGTTTTGAGGCGTGGTACTCGCACTACAAGAACAACTTCCGCTACGGCGTACAATGGACGCCGGTCGTCATCGCGCCATTGATGAGCGTCACGGCTCTTGTCGCGACGCGCAGCGTCCGCGTCGCGCACGCCGGGCTGCCGATCGTTTCGGCGCTCGCGGTCGCCAACGGCAGCATCGGCTTCGCGTATCACGTTCGCGGGGTGCTGCGCCGGCCCGGCGGCGCCCGCAAACTGGTCTACAACATCATCTATGGACCGCCT
This sequence comes from Candidatus Velthaea versatilis, assembly GCA_003134035.1. GTDB lineage: Bacteria > Vulcanimicrobiota > Vulcanimicrobiia > Vulcanimicrobiales > Vulcanimicrobiaceae > Velthaea > Velthaea versatilis. Next base: position 4,550 of record PLAE01000172.1, on the reverse strand, counting down.
ATCTTCGCACCCTTACTGTTCGCCGCCAGTGGATTTTTCGGTTTGCTGGCGAGCCTGCTTCGGAGACGTCGGCAATGACAATGTTGCCCCGCACGATCGAGATGCGGCCGGTCGATCCGCAGACGGGCGCACCCGTCGGTCCGCTCGCGCAGCCCGGGTATTACCCGGACTTTCACACCCTGGATCAACAATCATATTGGGATGCGAAGACGCGGGCGGTGGTCATCGACCGAGTCGACAACGTGCCGCCGATTCGCTTCTTCAACGGCCAACAGGCGCGCACACTGACCGCCATCTGCGATCGGATCCTGCCGCAAGACGATCGCGACGAAGCTCACCGCATTCCCATCGTGCCCCAGATCGATCGACGCCTGTTCGAAGACATCGGTGACGGTTATCGGTACGAAGGGATGCCGCCGGACCCCGAAGCCTTCACGCTGGGAATCGAAGCCATCGAGCAGATCGCGCAGGCGATGCACGGACGAGACTTCGCCTCGCTCGGTCCGCCCGATCAAGAGCACATTCTGCGCTCGCTCCACGACGGAACACCCGGTGCCGCGCACGACATCTGGCTGCGTTTGCCGGTCGAACGATTCTGGACGCTGCTGGTAACCGACTGCGTGAGCGCATATTACGCGCACCCCTATGCATGGGATGAGATCGGCTTCGGCGGACCCGCGTATCCGCGCGCCTATATGCGGCTCGAAAACGGCGAACCCGAGCCGTGGGAGTCCGAGGAACAGCGCTATGCTTGGAACCCGCCTCGCTGGTCGGTATCCGGCGCTTTCGAGCCCGTTGGCGGAAAGGAAGAGCAGCCTGCCTCGCCCAGCCAGGGCGGCATGCATTGAAAGCGCCGCCGCTCGGAGCGTTCGCCGCGCCCAACGGCGAGCCGCATATGCCGGGGCCCATACAGCGGCTTCCCAGGCCGATGCGCACATTTGCGCCGGGTGAAGAGGTCGATTACGTCGTCGTCGGGGTCGGTGCCGGGGGTGGCGTGCTCACGCAGCGTCTGGCTCGCGCGGGATTCCGAGTGATCGCGTTTGACGCCGGACCGTTCTGGGACACCGAGCGCGACTGGGTGAGCGACGAGCAAGGCGCGCACGACCTCTATTGGAACGAAATGCGTATCACCGGCGGCGATCATCCGCTGGCGTTCGGCGCGAACAACAGTGGCAAGGGCGTCGGCGGCAGTACGGTTCATTGGGCATCGTTCACGCCGCGTCTCCATCCGTCCGATTTTCGCATCCATTCGAACGACGGGGTGGGCGTCGACTGGCCGATCGCGTACGACGACCTGCGGCCCTACTACGAGCTCATCGAGCGCGAGCTACCCGTCGCGGGACCGGCATACTATCCGTGGGGCGATCCGCACAACTATCCGTACGCTCCGCATCCACTCGGTGGCGTCGGCGACGCGCTCGTGCGCGGCTGCACGAATCTCGGCATCGGCGTGGTGGCCGGCGGTCCGGTCGCGATCCTGAGCGGCTCGCGTGCCGACCGTCCGCACTGCATTTACCGGGGTTTCTGCATCCAGGGCTGCAAAGTCGGCGCGAAGGCCAGCACGCTCATTACCCACGTTCCCGATGCGATCGCCAATGGCGCGGAGATCCGCGCGAACTGCATGGTGGGGCGCATCGAATTGGGCGTGGACGGGCGCGCTCGCGGGGTCACGTACTTCGACCCCGCCGGTCGCGAACGGTTCCAGCCGGCCAAAGCCGTCGTCGTCGCGGGCTACTCGATCGAAACCCCGCGCTTGCTGCTCAACAGCGCCTGCTCCGGCTTCGAAAACGGTCTGGCAAACTCGAGCGATTGCGTCGGACGGTACCTCATGGCGCAGGCCGGCAACGTCGTGTTGGGCCGGTTCGAGCAGCCGGTGCGGATGTACAAAGCGCCGCCCGCGCACGCCTTGACCGAGGCATTCTACGAGACGGATCCGCGCCGCGACTTCGCGCGAGGCTTCGCGATTCAAACCGTCGGACCGTTGCCGATCGCGTTCGCCAAGCAAATGATGACCGCTAAAGGCGCTTGGGGCTGGGGCCTGCGGCAGGTCATGATGGACTACAATCATTGGGCCGCGTTCGGCTTTCTCGGCGAGCTACTGCCCAATGCGGCAAATCGCGTGCAACTCGCCGAAGAGAGGGACCGCCACGGATTGCCCGTCGCGAAGATCACTTTTCGCTTGTTCGACAACGATAAAAAGCTCATCGCCTTCGGCAAGCAAAAGACCATCGACGTCATGGGTGCCGCGGGCGCACAAGAGGTCGTGCAGGAAGCGCGTTATGCGCATCTCGTCGGGGCCGCACGCATGGGCAGCGATCCGCGCACGTCGGTCGTCGACGGGTTCGGCAGAACGCACGACATCGACAACCTGTTCGTCTGCGACGGCAGCATCATGCCGACCCAAGGCTCGGCCAATCCCGGCTTGACGATCATGGCGCTCGCGGCACGCTGTGCCGACTACCTGATCGCGCAGGGCGCTTCGATCTTCACGTCGAGCCGGCGTGATACGCAGGCGCCGCCGGTTCGCCGCGACCTATCACCGCCGGACACTGCGGGACACGGCATGCCGCGTCTGCGCAGCTGGCGTTCGACGGCTCCGTCGCGATGAGGATGCGGTCGTGGCTGTGATGCGCATGCTCACTCGTCTTCAACGACGGCCGGATCGCGGGAAATCGCACCTTCGGCTGCATGCTTTCTGAAGCTTGGCGCCGCGTCTCTTTTGTCGATCGCAAACGGTGCCGGCACGGAACGATGCTGCGCGAAGAGCTTTGTTCAAGCCGGAGCATTGCATATCGCGGTCTGCATCGAGCTGGCGACGGTACCCTTTGCGCTTTACCCCTCCGACGTTCGGGAGAAATAAGGGGTTGATCGAGCTTCTCGGTCGACCCCCGCGAGGCGGTTTGAGCCGGCGAGATGCTTCCGCTTGCGAAGATCAGCTTTAGCCTGATCCGTAACGATAAAGCTCTGCGCCTTCGGCAAGGCGCAGAGCTTTATCGACTTGCGGCGTGCCGCCCGGTCGTGTTTATGTGACGCACAGCATTCACGCCTTCTGTCGAGGTTTTGACTGACCTCATTTATGACTACTCGCTTGCGACTTCTCGAGGTCAACATTATGACTCTGCGATGACTTAATTTATATTTTACATGCGTCGAACCCGAAGCGTAACTTTTTTCGGTTCAAATAGCGTTACTGTTTTGCTATGACTTTTCATCATGACACCCCAGCCGGAGGTCCTGCCCGATGAAGGCTCGGGAGATTCTGACACCATTATTCATCGGCGTAATCGGCGTCGCGGTAGGCGCATCGGCGGTAAGGCTTGATTCTGCGCATAACGGCTCGATTGAACCAGCCGCCGCCTATGCGGGCAGCGAGGACGATCAGCAACGGATCGTGGAGGCCGTCAAACACGTTGAGCCATCGGTCGTTGCGCTCGACGTGAGCATCAACGGAACGCGCGTCATCCCGACCGATCCGTTCGGCGGGTTTTTCGGACCGAGCTTCGACACCGGCAGCCGGTTGATGCCGTTTCGCGAACAGGCCTCCGGTTCGGGCTTCGTGTACTCCTCGTCGGGCTTGATCGTCACCAACGACCATGTGGTGCACGGAGCATCGAAAATCGAAGTCGTGTTCGCTAACGGCGACCGCGCCCCCGGCCGCATTTTCTCCGAAGACCGCGCGGCCGATCTCGCACTCGTCCAGGTCGACCATTACGCCAAGTTGCCGGCCCCGGTGACCTTCGGTTCGTCAAAGGAGGTTCAGCAAGGTGAATGGGCGATCGCTATCGGCGAGCCCTACGCGCTCAAACAAACGGTTACCGTAGGCGTCGTGTCGGGCTTCAATCGAAACGAAACCATCGGGGGCGCGGCGGGCGAGCCACAAGCCTTCAAAGGACTGCTGCAAACCTCAGCGCCAATCAACCCCGGAAATTCAGGTGGACCGCTCGTCGATCTCGACGGGCGCGTCATTGGTATCAATCAATCCGTAGCGCGGCCCGCGCAAGGGATTGGCTTTGCAATCCCCGTCGATATGGTCAAGAGCACCGTAGCGACGCTCGCCGCGCATCCCGGATCGGTAAGCTCGTCATCGGTCGGCTTTCTCGGTGTTGAACTTCAGGCGCTCGACAACAACATGCGCTCCGAACTGAACTACACGGGCAACGGCGTCGCCGTGATCGGTGTCATCGGCGGCTCGCCCGCCGATCAAGCGCGGCTCGAACCCGGCGAAGTGATTCAAAGCGTCGACGGAAACCCCGTGGCTTCACCTACTGACGTTTCCTCGATCGTGAAAAAGCTCGCCCCGGGCAAGACGGCAGCGTTGCGAGTCTGGAATAACGGCACGCGGCAGTTCGTAGCCGTGCATGTCGGGACCGAACCCGACCCGTCGGATTAGCACGGCATGTCGCGCCCAACGTTGCGGCAATACTCCGTAAATCGAGTGCCGCGCTTGACCGAGCCGCCGCAAGACGAGGCCGGCCGCGCCTCGTTTTCTGAAATCGCGTCCGAAGGCGACGGTGCGTTCGCCGCATCGCGCCCCGCGGGAGCGATGTCCT